>CAYUPT010000690.1:0-2441 GCA_964446725.1 uncultured Bradymonadales bacterium
GATCTGTGAGCCTCCGCGCTCGATGTCGCGACCTCGGGGGTGACTCTTGGCTCCCACTTCATCGATTCCGCGATTGGCATCGATGGCCTCGTCGATGGCATCTTCAATATCGGCAATCGTCTCCAGCCCGGACAACCTTGTTCGCAGCACCTGTTCGCCGGGGGTGTCTCGAAAATACCACAACAGGTGTTTTCGAATCTCGAGGCAGGTCTGTTTGACTTCAAAACAGTCCACGTACAATTCGACGTGGCGCATCACCATCGACTTGCGCACCGACGCCGACGGCCTGTCGGGAACCGACTCTCCGCCCAGGTCGGCGGCAATCTCGCGAAATACCCAGGGGTTCCCCAGCGCCCCGCGCGCGACCATGACGCCGTCGCATCCAGTGGTGGCAAACATGCGCCGACAGCTCTTCCAGTCACAGACGTCGCCATTTCCGATGACCGCCATGTCGACGGCCTCCACGAGCTGGCGTATCACCGCCAGGTCGACGTGGCCTTCGTATCCCTCCGATCGAGTGCGGCCGTGTATCGTCAGCGCCGCCGCCCCCGCCTCTTCCATCGCCTCCGCAACCTCGATGGCATCCGTATCTTCCCAGCCGACCCGTGTTTTTCCGGTCACCGGTATATCCACGGCCTCGGTCATCGCCGAAAAGATCTCAAAGACCAAGTCCGGCGTCTTCAATAAAGCGGCCCCTCGGCCACTGGAGACGACCTTGCGCATCGGACAGCCCATATTGACGTCGACGAGATCTGCTCCCATCGATGCTGCAACAGCCGCCGCCTTTGCCATCGTCGCCGGATCTTTGCCGTATAGTTGTACACCGACGGGCTTTTCTTCGGGCCGCAGATCGACCATCTCCAGCGTCCCCTCGTGACCGTCTACGAGCCCCTGGTCGCGCACCATCTCCGTCACCACCAGTCCCGCTCCCATCTCGCGACAGATCTTGCGAAACGGGGGGTTTGTGACGGCGGCCATAGGCGACAGCACCACCGGCGGATCGATGATACATTCCGCTCCCAATTCCAGCGGTTCGACGTCGATCGGTTCTGGGACTTCACCGCCCCATTTCGGGGGTTTCAAATTTTCGAATGCGATGCCCATGTCGACTCCGATTACAGTGCGTTGAACCTTTCTACCGGGACCATACCGACTGCGGCGAATCGGCGTCCAGTGTGATGTGGGGTTCTTGAGGTGGGCCCGAAAAGAATTAACCAGCGGCGGTATCGGGGTCCCGTCGCACCGCGCGGTCTGCGGAACGTAAAACACCGCGATGGGCAGAAACACCTCTGGTCGGCACAGTCGACACGCGCCGGTATGCAGTACCTATTTATCCTCCGCGTCTGAATCAGGGCGACCGCGCTCGCCAGGCTCCCCGCTTTCCTCGCCTGGCTTGTGGTGCACCAAATCCAGGCCACAGAGCGGACAGCCCTGTTCGTCCGGCTTCGCCTGAGCCCATTCCACCGTTCCCAGATCGCAGTACCAGTACTCCTGTTCTTCCGGTAGTTCTTCGATTTCCAAAGGCGGGTCGAAGCTCATCCCGTCATCGGAAATCTCGTCAGGTGCTCTTGTCTCCCGTTCTGGCGTTTCCGGAAGATCGACAGTTGGTACCATCTCGCTCTGGCATATCGGGCAATCCCCCGACTGCGATTCGCCGATCTCGGGGTGCTGCGTACAACTGTAATGTTCGGCAGTATCCTGCTGATTGGCATGAGGTGGTTCCACATCACCTTGGCGTTCCAGAACCGGATCCGGTGTCGAGCAGACCAAACCGGCGGTGGCCACAATTAGCAGTCCGGCCGTCAGTGACCACTTTGAATAATTCCGAACAAGGCTGTTCATCACTAAGTTCCATGCGTTTGGTAGGGCTTACAGATCCACCGAAGTTTGCGACGACGCCTATAAGAACCGGTCACAAAAGTCACGCATCGTCCACCCGCGATGATAATCGGCGATCGCCGTTGTTCCCATCGCCGATATTCGGCGCCTCACGGGCGACACGGCCGAAGGCGAGGACGCCTCCGTCTCCACCAACAACCTCCGTCTTCAAAAGGCCCCGATATGCCCTGGACTATCGGGGAATACCCCTCCCGTCACCGACATTTGGCGCCTCACGGGCGACACGACCGAAGGCGAGGACGCCTCCGTCTCCACCATCGCTGCGACCCACCACCTACGCCTCCACCGAGGCCCCGATATGCCTTGCGCTATCGGGGAATCAGCCTTGTGAACTGCGATATGCCCGGAACCGAAAGGCCCCGATATGCCTTGTGCTATCGGGGAATACGCCTTGTAAGCTACGAGCCGGCTTCCGAACCGAAAGGCCCCGATAGCCTGGCGCTATCGGGGAATCAGCCCTGTCTGCTAGAAACGCCAACAGGCCCGAGATTCCTCGAGGTGAGGAATCGTCGGGCCTGTCAGTCTGATGATAATCGGTCGGC
>CAYUPT010000691.1:0-2433 GCA_964446725.1 uncultured Bradymonadales bacterium
AACCGAACAGGCCCCGATGGGCTGGGTAAAGAAAGCCCTGCGAAGCGGACTCTCCGGCCGGAACTCGGGCCGCCCAGTTTTTTAGCGTCTGGTCGACGAGTTGATCCGGCCAACCCCCGAGCCATGCGAATTCATCCCATGTCGCTACAGACTCGCGATCCAACTCAATCGAACTACCCCGATCGATAATCGCCGCCGGTCCGAACTCCTCGTCGTCGAAATCGATGGTGTAAATCGATTCGCCTGTCTCGTCGTAGTGATCACGGAGCATCCAACTATCGACGATATCTGATTCGTTCGGTGTCTGATATCGATTCTGCTGGAGTGGTGACGTGTTTTGCCCCTCCGCCAGGCGACGGCCCCCGCTCTGGAATTCGACCACCTCGTCAACTGGGCCCTGACAAAACACCAGGTGCATTAACAACCTCTGATGCCCGCTATCGCCCTGAAAATATTGCCGTGAGTTTTCGTATACCACGCGATCATCTTCACGCGTCGTCGCCATCACGACATTCGGACCATCGAGTCGGACCGTCCCGAACACCACCGGGATCGGGTCGCCCTCGGAAACATGCGGGACCTGCGGGTCGCTATAGGACTCCCGGCGCTGCTCCTCGGCTTCTTGCTCCGCCTTTTTCTTCTCTCGGTACTGGTAGGCGGCATTGATCAGCGTGATTCCGACCTGCACAGCAATGATCCACCACGCAAGGACGAGCGCCGGAATAAATGCGGGTGCTATGGTCATGATATATCCCGACCGAATGGCGACTCGATGAGATTTTCCAGCGTCGTGAGGCCTCCGAAATTCACGTGGTTACTGAATCGGTCGTGGCAAGTGATGATATCGTGCTGGCACCCCGGCGCGAGAATCGCAGACGACGCGCTTTCGAGGCCGTCGATCCAGTAGTCCAGTTTGAGCGTGTACGCCAGATCGTCACCGAAGTCCTCGGGCTCGCTCTGGCTGATGATGCGGCGACCGTGATCTGCGTATTTGAGGTACCCATTCAGAAAGAAGTTTTCATCCACAAGCGACGTACCGATCACCGTCACCAGCCTGCGATCTGGGTCTGCGCCCACGATGTCGTACTCCTGCTCAAAGAAATCAGAACTGACGCCGCACCCCTCTGAATACAGCCGGTGCCTGCACCGGGTGCTGTACCGACCTCGCGGGCCGTCCTGCTCCAGATCTACGCGCCGGGGAGCGACCTGGAGTTGCATCTCTTTCTCGTCGCGGCTCCACGATACGACGATGCCGGAAAATAGCTGGAATAGCGTATCGTCGATGTCATCCCGCTCTGCGGTGTACATCGTCAGGCGCACCTCGCCCGTAGGGCCCGTCCCGACAAACCGATCCGTCACCTCGATCTGACCATCAAGTCGAACCTCAAGCTCCGCTTTTTCGATCTCACCGACAGCCCGCTCCGACGGCCTACCCCGTGTGATAGGGACAGCCTCGTAGGTGTCTTCATCATAATCGATCGGCTCTTCGGCAGACGTGTAGTGGTAAGCCCCGCCGTCCTCGAAATCGAAGATGTAGAGTCCGCAGGTGGTCATAAGGTCTCGGAAATCATGCGCTGAGGTAGGTCAATCTGGGCGATATGCGGGCGAATCCAGTCAAATGTGATCGTGTCCGATGCCAGACGCCGGCGCTCGAGCCACGACACCGTCTTGATGCCGTCAGCATCGACCGGGATCGGGGCGGCGATTTCGATGTGCTCGAGGCCATCTATGATCTCGGCAGACGTCACCTCGCCGATGACCAGACCCATCTCGGTGTCGAGGTAGATGTGCTGCCGGCCGAGGTCGCCGGCGTAGTGCTCCGACCAGCCGATCGGCTCGACAATAAGTGTCGACCCGTCGACGCCGACCACATCCAGATCCGTGTCGTAGGTCGGCGTCCAGAAATCGCGGTGTTCGCCGCCTAAGTGCTGGAGCCAGCGCCGGATCTCCCAGGTGTCCGGCTTATCCCGGAATGTGTAGGTCAGGTCGTGGTCGACGTAGGGCCGTCCGGCGTCGTCGTAGTATTCGACGCGACCGGTGCTGAAATCGACGACATGCGTGATGCGGCTCTGTGTCGACGTCGATGACGTGGATCGGTCGTAGCGCTCCAGCAGGACATCGCGCTGCTGGTAGGCGTCAAACTCCAGCGGCTCGGGCCCTACGTAGTCGATGAAATCTGCGCGGACCTCTAGGCGTGACACTCCGGTGGAGGGCCGATCAAATGTCTGGTCTGCATGAATGGCTGCCGGGTAGGCAGGGTAGATGCGGACTGAGGTGCCATCTTCGAGATCCACCATGCTACTGACAAAAACAGCACCATTCTCCACCAGCACAACTTCATCCGAAAACCACTGACCGCCGGACTCGAAGACAGTGTATCCGTCATCATTCCAGTCTCTCCACCGCCCGATATCGCCACCAAAAAAACCGCCG
>CAYUPT010000692.1:0-2432 GCA_964446725.1 uncultured Bradymonadales bacterium
AAAAGATGGCGACCCAGTTATCCCAGGAATTATCGGTGGCCTACGAGGCCATCCAGGAGTACCTCAAAACCGGACAACACTGAGCAGCTCTGCTCTGGTTGGATGCCCACTATGATGCGTCTCGAGTTTCGCGCTTTACTTTCCATCCCGACGATCTTCGCTATGGTGGGGGTACTCGCTAGTTTCGCCGTGGGGTGTAGCGCAGTGGAACCGATCTCCGATTCCGAAGCGTCTCAGGAGACCTATCTGGAATTGGATGTGGAACCGACGTCGGCTCGAATCTATATCGATGGCGACTACCGGGGCACTGTCGACGGCTGGCAGCAACAGGTCGTTCCCGTCGAACCGGGCTATCATCGCCTGGAGTTGCGGGCCGACGGCTTTGTGACTCAGCGCTTCGATGTCGACATCGAGCGCGGCCAGTGGATAATACTGACGGCCCGCCTTCAGTCCGACATCGACACCCCCGACGGCGAGGCGCTTGAAAACGATGAGCGCGACGAATTGACGCCACCGGATCACCCGGCGAGCTCCGATGAGTGACCGACCCGGTGACGACGATGTGCTGTACAGTGGATGGACTCAATGGACGCTTCTCTGGCCGAATTTCAACAGGCGCTGGACTCGCTACACGACCTGACGGAGGCCCTCGACGACCGTCGGGTGGCCATGGCGTCCGTCGACGCCGAAGGCCGGTGGCATCTGGAGATCCGCGGTTCGATGCGCCGCCGTACCTCTCGGCTGTCGGCCGATGTCGCCGCCGCGCTGGTGCGCGGAATCCACGACTACGGCCCGGTCTGCTGTCTCGACCGGTGGTGGGCCCGCCCGGTCGGCGACGGGTATCGACGCACCGTGCTCTTTGAGCGGCGTCCAGTGCCCGATCCCGAGGGACTTTCGCGGCGGTCGATGGAATTGTTGAAGGCCCGCCTTCGCCCCGGCACCAACGGTGTGATTTTCGGTCATCCGCAGGCTGCGCGCTCGTCGCTGTTGCTGAGTTTGCTGGAATTTGTGCCCGGCGAATTTGCGGTCTACGTGGGGCCCGTACCGCCGCAATGTCCGGAGGACGAGGACCTGATGTATGTGGCGCCGCCGCGAGATGACCGCGATCGGCGCCAGCTGGCGATGGTGGCCGAACGGGCGTCGACGGTACTGTTTGACGGGCCGGTGCGCGGCGCCGATATCCGCGCGGTGTGCGCCGGAGACGACGTCACCGACCGCTGGGTCGCCGTCGATACCGGCGCC
This sequence comes from uncultured Bradymonadales bacterium, assembly GCA_964446725.1. Lineage (GTDB taxonomy): Bacteria > Myxococcota_A > Bradymonadia > Bradymonadales > Bradymonadaceae > SLJM01. The sequence continues at coordinate 1,243 of CAYUPT010000692.1, forward strand.
TCGGCCGAAGACAACAACCCGCCGGCCATTCCCGACGATGCGACGACCGACTTTTCGGCGCAAATCGGGGTCGTCGGATTACCGAGCGAGTCGATTCGACTCCGGTATCTGGCGCTGCGCGACGGGGGCAGTTGGGACGTGATGCTCGACGAGGGTCGGTTACATGGCGTCGATGAGGTCGGTGAACAGACCGTCACCGACGACGGCGCCCGGCGCTCGGTGACCGTCGACGACCCCGGCGACCAGCCCGCCAATTCGACGACTCGCGATACGGCGACGACCAATCCAGAAACCCCGTCGACGGTTCGCCGTACCGGAGAACACTCGGCGACAGAAGTGGTGCGAGAAAGCGGTGAAATCGATGTCCCCGCCTTTCGCGCCGAGTCGTCGCCTTCAAGTGATGGCGATCCCGACGCCGTGCCCGACGACAGCACGCCCACCGATGCCCTCAAGGGCCAGCGCATCGACGACGCACTTCCGGGACTGATCGGCTCTCGCGATGTCGACGACGTCGAGATCCCGAACCTCGACGCCCAGCAGTTGCGCCGAACCTTCGAGGGCGATGTCGATGCCGACACCCTCCGGGCCCAACGCGAGCAATCGGCCGATGAATCGCAACCGCAGCATCGCGACCGACGAGTCGAGCGCCCATCGGAACTCGGCGGCGAATCGTCGGCAACCCTCCAGCAGGACTCATCGGCGGAATCCGACGACTGGCGGCGCACCCCGACATCCGGCGGTCGCGTCATTCCCGTGCCCACAGCTTCTGACCATTCCGGCGGCGTCGAACCCGCCGATTCGGAGCCCGATACCACGGAATTTACCTGCGACAGCCAGGAGCCGGAGACCGACGAATTGGTGTCGCCGGAGGCCGATTCGGAGCCGGAGACCACGCGCATCGAAGTCGAGGACAGTACCACCGATGAGGACATCGACTGGACGGAAGCACTCCCGGAAAACGACGAGGCGACCGAAGAGCTCGACCTCGACGATATTCTCAGTGATCTGCAGGACGATTCCGACGGTGAGAACGCCGAACGCGATTAGGTCGTACTATTCACGAGACGCAAAATCCGCGCCGAAGGGCCGTTCGCTCATGGAGACGGAGGCGTCCCCGCCTTCGGATTGCCTGGTGCGCCAGCGGCGTCTATGGGTTTTCGGCGAGCCCTGCCGTCCTTCAGCCCCCTAAC
>CAYUPT010000693.1:0-2421 GCA_964446725.1 uncultured Bradymonadales bacterium
CGGCTGGTGCGCCTCCGGCCTCGGTGGCTTGACGCCCCCGGCGTCTATTTCTTTTTCGCACTTCAGTCTCGACACTTCCACCACTTTACGAACTAGCTCAATGTCCTATTACAGTTCTTCGCAGATTCTCCACTCCAACTCCGGACTTGACCAATGACCGAATTTCCCTCTCTCGACGTCATGATCGACCGCCTGGACCTCGAACCCCATCCCGAGGGCGGCTACTTCCGCGAGACCTGGCGCTCGGACCTGACGCTTCCCGCCGACGCTCTGAGCGACGACCACGACGGTCCGCGAAGCGCCGGAACCTCCATTTTATACCTGCTTCCAGACAACGAAAAATCGGAATTGCACCGCGTGGCCTCCGACGAATTGTGGCTATTTCAGTACGGCGACCCACTCGAATTATCGATCCAGACTGCCAAAAGTCGCCCCGCCGACACCGTGACCATCGGCAACCAGCCGGGTCAGGACTTCCAGGCCCGCGTCCCCGCCAATTACTGGCAATCCGCCCAATCACTCGGCGGCGATGCCGGCTTTACGCTCGTGGCCTGCGTAGTCGTCCCCGGCTTTGACTTCGATGATTTTGAAATGGGCTAAACCTACTGATCGCCGTACATATACGTAAACGACGGCCCAAACCACAGCGTCACCGCCCGATTGCGCAGTTGTGCGCGACAGGGTTCGTCGCCCAGCACCTCGTCGAAACTGTCGCCATCGATGCCGTCGACCACACAGGAGACCATGGGCTCCACCCAGGGTCGGTTGTAGCCCAGCAGTAGACGCGGCGTGCCGTCGCCGACGATGATATCGCCGAAGATGACGGCCCGAAGCTCCAGGGGCCGTTCCTCGTAGTCCAACATCCGCTCTTGAAACCGGCCCCCGGACCAGCAATCGCGCCGGTCTCGTATCGCCTGATCGACGGCGGTCTGCGCCGGGTCACTGCATTGTCCGACGACGTCCGTATCGCCGCTTCGAACGTCGGCGCCCAATTCGGTGGACACAGCGCTGTCGACTTCGACGGCGGAGTCGACCCCCGACAGCGCCCCGCGATGTACGAAGGTGGCAACCCAGGTATCGAAGTCGTCGCCGATAACGGTACCGACGGCCTCCACATAGTCCTCGGCAATCGCCTCCACGCAGTCGTGTTCATCGGCATCGGCCGGATGGGCCGTAACGCCGCTCAACGCGTAGTGCGACGTCTCGTCGTCTCGCCGCGCCTCCACGCCGATCTCGCGGATCTCATCGGCGCTTCCGAGTTCCTGGAGACAGGCCTCGATATCGGCGCCGAGTTCGTCGTTGGCGTCGTCGGCCCGCTGCTGGATCGGCCCCCACCAATGTTGTCGTTGCTCCCCGTCGTCGGCCTCTTCGCCACCGGACAGGTCGGGCTCGTACTCCGTGCGCTCCGGCTGTGACGTCGACGCACAGCCGATGGCGATCGCGAATAATGCGAGAACGACGGAAACCATTCGAAGCGCGGTCATGGCGTGTCCAAAGAGAGGCGTTGGCCATCGGCAAAGCATTGCCGTCGGGGGGGTAGCGTAATACTACGTCACGCAACGCACCGCGACCAGCACTGCCATCCGTCAACGCATCACGTACCACACTCCTTCATTGGCGCAGTCCAGGCACGCCTCCTTCGCCGCATTGCCCTCCTCCGGGATCTCACCACAGGGCACAAACCCCAACTTGTCGAGAGGGTAGGGACGATCCGGAAGCACGTACGCATACCATTGCCCATCGTCCTCGTCGTGTCGGGCCGCAAGATGCGGGGCATTGGCGTCGGAGCCACGGTACCATTCCTGACGGATGCAATAGGTGTAGGGTCCGTCATCGTCCTGCACGGAGCCCATATCCTCGCTATAAAGCTCCCCGCAGCTCTGATCCGATTCTACGATAGCCTCCGCATCCAGTCGGGGACCACCGTAGGTTCGACACCCGTCGTCGCGCTCGCAGGAATCGATCTCTTCGAGCCGTACCGGTTCCTCCAGTTGTTCGCACTGACTTGTCGCGTCCTGATTGTCATTTGCCTCCTGATTACTCGAGTCCTGCTGTGCGTTATCCGAGGGCTCTTCCTCGCTGCCACACCCGAACAGCACCGTTGCAACCAGCAATACCGCCAACGCTGTGGATCGGAGACTGCGATGCGAACTCATATACTCACGATTGAAAGTCATCATCATTTCCCTTGTTGCGCTCGGAACTGAACGAAACGATCCGACCGTCGAGCGAGTCCGGAACTCCCCCCACTGTCGCAGCCGTGATGGAAGGTAGCGTAGAGGCCTGTATTTTTTTTTCAAATCGCTCGGCTGTAATAGAGGACGCCGCGGGCGTCATGCCGACGCTCCCTTCGTTCTCCGGCCACGTTCTGCATAACTCGACTGGTGCGCCTCCGGCCTCGGTGGCTTGACGCCCCCGGCG
>CAYUPT010000694.1:0-2415 GCA_964446725.1 uncultured Bradymonadales bacterium
CACCGACGGGTTCCAAGCGCTGACCTCCATCGTCTCCGACCTGGCCGCGCGCCACGCCGACTGTCGCCTGGCCCTGATTTTAGAGGGCGGCTACCACCTGGACGCACTGGCGCGCAGCGTCGGTGCCTGCATTGACGTCCTGACCTCTCCCGAGGACTTCGAGATTCCATCGAACGACGGCGATCCGATAGAACCGGCCGCCGAAGCACTGGAGCGGGCTCGCCGGGTCCATCGCCTCTAAAAGAGGCCGCCCCCCGGACTCAAAGCGAGCAACGCGGCGGCATAATCCGGCGTCGATTCCCGTTGTTGTCCTCGAACGGCCGGCGCCGTCTCCCGCCGATCAACGACGGCACCATTCAAGCCGTCTATGCAAAACCGGCCATTTCAACTACAACTCCCGGTCCACAGCATCGCACTACCGTCTGCTTTGTCTTCCAACCGCGTTACGCAATATGACAGACTCCCAGCCTCCCACCGACGCCGAAGATGTCTTCGGTTCCCAGGCCGACTCCAACGCCGATGTCACCCGCATACGCGTCGACGACCGCGAAATTCTGCTCGTGGGTACCGCCCATATCTCGCAGGAATCGGTCGACACCGTCCAGCAGGTCATTGAGGTCGAGCAGCCGGACACGGTCTGTGTGGAACTCGACGACGAGCGCTACCGATCGCTGACGGAGGGCCAGCAGTGGGAAGAGCTGGACCTCATCGAGGTCATCAAGAACCGCAAGACCACCTTCTTGCTGGCCCGGCTGGCGCTGATGGCCTTCCAGAAGCGCATGGGAAGCTACACCGATGTCAAACCGGGCGCCGAGATGGCGGCCGCTGTCGACGAGGCCAAACGCCAGAATATCGACGTCGAATTGGTCGACCGCAACATCCAGACCACACTCCTTCGGGCCTGGCGGACCACGCCCTTTTGGCGCCGGGCGATGGTCGCCGTCAGCATCATCGCCGGTGTCTTCGACAGCGGTGAAGTCGACGAAGCGGACCTCTCGGAACTTCGCCAGACCCCCAATATTACAGAGATCCTCGACGAATTGGGCGAGGCGCTCCCGTCGGTCAAGGGCGTGCTCGTCGACGAGCGCGACCTCTACATGGCCCACAAGATCCGCAACGCCCCCGGTGAGCGCATCGTCGCCATCGTCGGCGCCGCCCACGTCCCGGGCATGCTCGAGCATCTGGAGGGGCCCGACGATCCGCAGGGAGCCGAAGCGGTGGAGTTCGTTCCCCCGCGCTCCAAATTGTCGCGATTCCTTCCCTGGACGCTGCCGGCGCTGGTCATCGGCCTCTTTGTCTTTGGCTGGTTCAACGCCGATGCCGAGACCTTTCAGACCGCCACCACCGCCTGGGTGTTGTCCAACGGCATCTTTTCGGGCATCGGCGCCATTGCCGCGCTGGCCCATCCACTGACGATTATCGCCGCCGCCGTCGCCGCCCCGTTTACATCGCTATTTCCGATGGTCGGCGCCGGAATGGTCGCCGCCTTCGCCCAGACCATCTTTGCGCCGCCCAGTGTCGACGACATGGAAACTGTCGGCGACGACATCACCGAGTGGAGCGGTTGGTGGAAAAACCGCCTGTCGCGCATCCTGCTGGTCTTTTTATTCAGCTCGCTGGGAAGCACCATCGGCACCTTCGTGGCCTTCGGCTGGCTCAAGGACCTGCTCTAAACCACCAATGGGTGTCCGCCGACGCCAGCCGTTACAACCGACGGGCGTCCCGGACTCGCAGCGGGAGATTCTCGCGGTCGACCACATCGTGATCGGCGTCGAGTACCGCCCATCGCACCACTTCGACGGCTTCTTTGAGCTCACCGGGATACCCGTAGGCCTCCAGGGCCTCGACGGCCATCCTCGAGAACCCTTCGGCGCTGCGCCCGTAGCGCTCCGTCCAGTAGGCGAGCCAGAAATCGAAGACCGCCATCTGAATCGACGGCCGGTGCCGAAAGTGGGGAATGATGACTTCTCGATGGCCCAGAAGCTCTTGGATCGTCTCCGGTCGCCCCTCCAGGACACTTCGCGTTTCGGCTTCGTCGTCGTCAAACGCCAGATACAGCCGAATATCGTGCTCCTCGCATTGATGACACAGCGCCAGAATCTGGGCGTCGTCACAGCGCTGAGTTCCGCGGACCAACAGCGCCCCCTGAAAATGATCCAGTAGTCCCGGCCCCTGGCCGCCGCCCTGTTCGCCGATCATTTCGTCGAGTCGATCGGCGGCATCCGTATCGGCGGTATCGATCACCAGAAGATCCTCGTCATCGCCCCCGTCGATGCAGTGCGCGCAGTAGGCCGTAAAGCCCTTGCCCGCCCCAATCGGTCCCGCAAACGCAATCGGTTCCGGATCTTCGAGCAAAAACTCGAGCCCCTCGATCAATTGCTCTTCCAGAAGCTCGCTCCACTGGCCGTTTTGCAT
>CAYUPT010000695.1:0-2412 GCA_964446725.1 uncultured Bradymonadales bacterium
CAGCTTTACCACCATGGTTGAAAATTCCGGTAATAGTTTCGGCTCGGCGTTGAGGGTGCAAAATAACGCCAACAGTCTTTCGATGAAGGCCAACTACATGGCTGATAATATCGGTTCTGACAGTGAGCTTCGCTCCTACGGCCCTGCTATCAACTCCTTCGGGTATAACGTGATCGACAGCCTGGATGGAGCACACGCCGATGAGTTTGATGACGAAGCCAGTGATATGATCAATGTGCAAACGGCCTTCAGCAGCCTCAACGGGACCGGAGATTACACCGATACCCACACCGTGTATGGTTACTTCAGCAACGAGGGGCGGTTATCGATTCCGGCTTCGGAGTGCACTGCGCTGAGTTCCAATCGATTCTCGTTTTCAAGTCTGGAGAGGGTTCGGATACTCGTTCATGATCAGGCCGGTGATACTCGTCCCAGCGGCGACGCGTGTACCAGCGGGGCCTCGGCTACAACGACGAGCTACGAAAACTTCGAAGATGCCGATCTTCCGACCTCGTTCTCCAGCGGCTCCTTCGATGGCGTCGATGGCAATACCTGGAATTATCAGGATGCCCGCGATGAAGGGACAAACAGCGTCTACGGACGTCCCGGGGTGTGGCTGGAAGCCGAAGGCTCGGAAATCAGTACGGACTTCGATATCGATCCGGACTCGATGTCGATCATCTACCGCGCGGCCGGTCCGCAGTCCGATGGAGATCGCCAGATTCGGGTCCTCGCCGACGGCAGTGTTGTCGATACCAGTGACACTTTCGACGATGGTACTCACATCATGGTGATCGATGATTTTGAGAACTGGGATGACTTCGAATTGACCATCCAGAACAATGCCCCCGATATCGACGGCGGTATTGTCATCGATCAAGTAAGCTGGCGTTGATTCATTTCGATATCTCAGCATCCAACGCCCCCGCTGAAATCGGCGGGGGCGTTTTTTTGTCGGTATGCCTGTTGCGGTCGTTTCCGGCGCACAACTGCTGCACTTCACGGAAAACGGGGAGCCAAAGAGGGCGTTGAGCCGGAGGCTGGAGGGACGCCGAAGGAGAGTTGGTCGACGCGATGTTCATTCGTCGCTGGGGATGCCCGGAGGACGGCGGCCTGACGCCGCGATTTGAATTCTCTTCGGCGACTCACTATCGTCCAGCGCATGGTTTCAATCATGGCCTCAATGGGACTTCAAGAGCTGGGAGGAAACGTATGTCGCAATCACTTCGCCGATTTTGTATTTGTCTTTGCGCCGTCAGTTTCGGGGTATTCGCCTGTAGCGATGACCCCGGTTCACCGGAGCCGGCCGGGCCCGTGGAGTCGACGATGATCGATGAATCCGGTGGAGAGGCCACAAGCGACGATGGCATGGTCACCATCGAGATTCCCGAAGGTGCGGTCGACCAGGAGACGGAAATCACGATCCAGAGGCAGACTTCCCCTGATCGCGACGATCTGTACACCAATCTGTACGAATTCGGTCCCTCCGGGATCGAATTTAATGAGAGTGTTTTCGTGGAGATGGATTACACCGAAGAGCCCGGTGATGAGCAACTGAGTCTCGCTCGCGTCGACAGCGACGGCGAGCGCGAATTCGTCCCGGGACCGGTGTTCCCGGAGAATTCGCTGACCGGCTCGGTATACAGTTTTTCGACCTACGGCGGCTTTGCCGTGACGGAAAACGACACGATGACCGATGTCTGTCGCGATTCCTGCACCTACGACGAGCGTTGTCTGGCCTTTGGCGACGTCGGCCACGACGAATTCGACTTCGATGAATGCGTCGACGACTGTGTGGAGAGCGCCGCCGCCGCCGACGACGCCGAATGTGTGGCCGCCGCCGACGCTGCAACCCGGTGTATGATGACCTCCCTGAGTTGTCCGTTCTGGTTTAACGACTTCTCCATCGATAACGAATGCGCCGATGAAATGGCAGCCTCCGTCAGCGCCTGCGGTAGTGGCGACATCCCCGACGATCCGGCCTTTGTTGCCGATACCGACGTCGAAGGCCCGGGCGGTGAGGTTCGTTTCGCCCTGGTCGCGACTATGAGGTCCTCCGCCTATGACGCCCTCGAAGTCGCCGTGGAGCGCGTCACCCTCCACACTGAATCCGGTGACAAAGTCGAGATCGACGCCGGTGACGTCGTAGTCGATTTCTCCGATTTTGACCGCCATACTGATACCACCCTTGTCTGGGATGTCGCCATTCCGGCCGACACATATATAGACGTGGAAATTGAATTTGACGCAATTGAAATCATCGATGATGGCGATGATATCACCGATGACCTCGAACAACCGATGTCGCCGGTCGCCATTGGCGACGAGGGAACCACGCCCGGAGATGGCGATGGCTTCAGGTTGACGGTACCTCTGGCTCTAGAGGACCACAATGACGGCTTCAGATTCTCC
>CAYUPT010000696.1:0-2409 GCA_964446725.1 uncultured Bradymonadales bacterium
ACCACAAATTGATCGCCGAGGCCTCCCAGGCGATGTGGAGCCGCAATCTGGGCATCGATGTCACCCTGGTCAACAAGGAGTGGCGCACGTATCTGCAGGATGTGACGACACTCAATTACGAGGCGGCACGGGCCGGATGGATCGGCGACTACAACGACCCGATGACCTTTCTCGAGCTGTGGGAGACGGGCAACGGCAACAACAATACCGGCTGGTCCGACGAAGAATACGACCAGTTGCTCGATGATGCTCGAAACGAAGCGGATCCGGAGCGGCGCCTGGAGTACCTCCAGGATGCCGAGGAGATCGCGCTGAATCGAGGTCCGATCATTCCCATCTACTACTACTCGAATAATATTCTGGTCTCTCGGTATATCGACGGATTCGAACCGCATAACCGGGACATCCACCTGCTGAAGTATATGAGCCTGCGTGACGAGCCTCAGAGGAATCTCACAGCCGGGAGTGACTCGACGTGACACGCTTTATCTTCCGGCGCTCGATTGCGTCTGTATTCGTGATCATGGCGGTGATTATCATCTCGCTGTGGATCACCCGGCTTGCGCCGAGTAACCCCTGTCTTGAAGAGCGGGAGACGCAGGCCTGTGCCTGTGTGCAGATGCACCACCTCGACAAGCCGGTCTTTCCGGTCTACAGCCCGCCGCCACTGGCGCCGATGGACGGCTGCGAGTACTGGCAGCCCGAGCAAGAGTGGACGGTATTTCCCTTTTCGTTCAACGTCCCGGTTCCAGGGGCGGAACCCATCGAGATCAATCAGATCCGGCTTATTGGATTCGGCGACTGGGGCAATACCCAGGCGGCGATCTACTTAAAGACGCTGGCCAGCGGCAGTCTGGGCGACTCAATGATCACGGATCGCACGGTGCTGGAGACGCTGGGGGCGGCGCTACCGTATACCGTGCAGTTGGGCATACAGGCCTTGTTATTGGCGATGCTACTGGGCATTCCGGCCGGACTTATCGCAGGATTACGCCAGAATACAGCCACCGATTACAGTGTGATGACCGTGGCGATGGTCGGGGTCAGCATCCCGAATTTCGTGCTCGGCCCACTGCTAATTCTATTGTTCTCGCTGCATCTGGGGTGGTTTTCGGCGGTGGGGTGGTATTCGTGGCAGGATAGTATCTTACCGACGATAACGCTCGGATTGTTCTACACGGCGTACGTCGCCCGACTGACGCGCGGCGGGATTTTGGAAATCATCCGCAAGGACTATATCCGCACGGCCCGCGCCAAGGGATTGTCGGAGTGGGCCGTGGTATTGCGTCACTCGCTCAAAGGGGCGCTACTTCCGGTGGTCAGTTATCTGGGGCCGGCGTTTGCGGCGATGCTCGCCGGGTCGGTGGTCGTCGAGGAGATCTTCAATCTTCCGGGGATCGGCACCCACTTTATCCGCTCAGCGCTCAACCGCGATTACAACCTGGTGCTGGGCACCATCATTCTGTACTCGTCCTTGCTGGTCTTTCTGAACCTGGTGGTCGACATCCTGTATACGATGCTCGATCCCCGGGTCGATTACGACGACGAATAAGATAGGTCATGACCACGACGAATCTTCCAGATCAGGAGGGCAGCCCGGGCGGTTCCACACCTCCGCGCGGTCCCGATACGGACAAGTACGTCATCGACGATCCAAAGGAACTCGTCGAGGGAACCAGTCTGTGGAAAGACGCCTGGAAGCGACTGCGCCGCAACAAGGCGGCGATGGCGGGGTTTTGGATCGTCTTCGCCATGTCACTGGCGGCGATTTTCTATCCGCAGATTGTGGAGTACGGCACGCGGTTTACACACGTGGAGCAACACTCGTACGTGATGCCCAAGCCGCCGGGGTCGCATACGGTGCCGTCGGAGCACTACCGGTTGATGGATCCCGACGACCTGAGTTTCGAGGAGATCGACCAGGCCGGCGACGGGCAGTTGGACGCCGACGACATCTACGAGGCCTATCGGCGCTGGGAATTCGACCGCCTCGACCGAAGCGGCGACGGGAGACTGAGCTGGCAGGAGTACAGCGACGCGCCATTCAGTATGACCGCCGATACGGTGCCCGATTGCGAGCGATGGGCCGAAATTCGTATGAGCATGGCGCCCATCGACGACCGGAGCATCTTTGATTGCGACGCCGACGACGAGGGATATCTCCACTACGACGACGCCGGCCTGCTCATCGAAATCGTCAACCTCGGGGAGGCCAGCGACATCGTCGACCGCCTCGACGAGGAGGGCAACGGTGTCATCGAACCCCACGAGTTTGCGGGCCTGCCGCGGCCGGAGCGAAACTGGCTGGGCACCGATCAACTGGGTCGCGACCTGTTGACCCGTCTGGTCTACGGGGGCCGTATATCACTGGCGGTTGGATTGTTGGCGACACTGGTCGCGTTCTTTATC
>CAYUPT010000697.1:0-2399 GCA_964446725.1 uncultured Bradymonadales bacterium
ACACGCTTTCCCCTTAGCCCCTTCGCCCCTTTGCGGTTCAGATCTTCTCGCCGTGATCGTCGACAAACCGCGCCAACTCGGCGTCCCAGGCATCAAAGCGGTCGGCGCCGTGAAGTCGGAGTTTTCGGTTATCAAGTACGGAGTAGCGCGACCGGCGGGCCGGCGCGCCCCACTCCTTCGATGTCGTCGGCTCCACAGCGGTCTCCAGCCCCAGTAGCTCCACGATCTCGGCGGCAAATTCGTACCACGTACACTCACCGTGGACCGAGGCGTGGTAGATGCCGCCCGAAAACAGGGGTCCGTCGGCCAGCGCAAGCGACACCTCGGCAAGCGGTCCCACGGGCGTGGGCCCGACGTACTGGTCGTTGACGACCTGGAGCGTCTCCTTTTCGCGGGCGTGCCCGGCAATGGAGCGCACGAAATTCGGCCCCCACCGGCTGTAGAGTCCGCAGGTTCGGAGCACGGCGGTCGCCGAGTGATTTTGCAGCGCCAACCGCTCCCCGGCGCGTTTGGTGGAGCCGTAGACCGACAGCGGATTGGGTTCGTCCTCTTCGACAAAGGGGGTGCCATCGCCGTCGCCGAAGACGAAGTCCGTCGAGTAGTGAATGAGCCGGGCGTCGATCTGGCGGCAGGCGGCGGCCACATTGCCGGCGCCGATGCCGTTGACGGCCATCGCCGCATCGGGGTTGGATTCCGCGTCGTCGACGGCGGTGTAGGCGGCGGCATTGAAGACGACGTCCGCATCGGAGTGGCTCGAAAAATAGGAGGCCACGGCGGCGCCGTCGGTGATATTGCACTCGTCGACATCGGCCAATGCGTAGGTCACATCGCCACCGTCGATCTGGCGTTTGTCGAGCCGCGAGCGCAGCTCGGAGCCCAGTTGGCCGTCACTGCCCAAAATCAGATATTTCGTCATCGTCGGTCCACATCCAGGATTCAATCATCGGTCGCATTGTACTCGGCGGCCTCACTGCCGCCCCGGCACTGCTACTCGCCGGTGCCCAGCCGCTGCATCTCGTCGTAATTTTCGGCCACCGCCCGCCGGCACCAGTCGCGGTTGTCGAGATACCAGTCGACGGTTCTCTTTAGCCCGGACTGGAAGCTCTCTTTCGGTTGCCAGCCCAGTTCTGTTTGGATGCGCGAGGCGTCGATGGCGTAGCGCATATCGTGGCCCGGGCGGTCGTCGACAAATTCGATCAGCGAGGCGTGGCCGCCGTCGGGTCCGTCGAATTTCTCGTCTAAAATCGAGCAGATCGACTCCACGACCTCCAGATTGGTGCGCTCGCTGTCGCCGCCGATATTGTAGGTGCGGCCCGGCTCGCCGCGCTCGAAGACTGTTTTGAGGGCCCGGACGTGGTCGTCGACAAAAAGCCAGTCCCGCACATTTTCGCCGGTGCCGTAGACGGGGATCGGTTCGTTGTCGACGGCCTTTAAGATGACCACGGGCATCAATTTTTCGGGAAATTGGTAGGGCCCGTAGTTATTGGAGCAATTGGTGATGACCACTGGGAGGCCGTAGGTCTCATGCCAGGCGCGCACGAAGTGATCCGACGACGCCTTGCTCGCCGAGTAGGGCGAGCTGGGGTCGTAAGCCGTGTCTTCGGTAAATAGGCCGTCGTCGCCCAGCGAGCCGTAGACTTCGTCGGTCGACACGTGGTGGAAGCGAAAGTTGTCGCCGTCGCCCAGACTCTTCCAGTAGTCGCGGGCCACCTCCAGTAGCGTCGTCGTCCCCACCACATTGGTCTCGATAAACGACGCCGGCCCATCGATGGACCGGTCCACATGGGACTCCGCGGCCAGGTGGATGACCCCGTCGGGCCGGTGCTCATCAAAAATTTCGACCATCGCCTCCCGGTCGCAGATATCGCGGCGATAGAAGTGATAGCGCTCGTGGTCCTCCACCGGCGCAAGCGACTCCAGATTGCCGGCATACGTCAGCTTGTCGACGTTGACGACCTCCCAGTCGGTCTCCCCGATCAGATGTCGGATCAGCGCCGAGCCGATAAACCCGGCTCCGCCGGTGACGATAATCGTCGGTGCCATCACATCCTCCACGCAATTGACGTAATCCAGATCGAAGTTGCTCTGTTATATCGCATGTTCACGAAAAACTCGAAACCACCCCACCGCCGGTGCCGGCCGCAGAGGCGATCATTTGTCGAGCAGGTCCATGAGGTATTGGCCGTAGCCGTTTTTCATCAGCGGATTGGCCAATTGTTGCAGGTCGTCGTCGCCGATCCACCCCTTTCGCCAGGCGATCTCCTCGGGGCAGGCGACCTTGAGCCCTTGCCGATTCTCGATGGTGGCCACGAAATTCGATGCCTCCATCAGCGACCGATGGGTTCCGGTGTCGAGCCAGGCCATCCCGCGGCCCATCATCTCCACATTGAGCGCCTCCC
>CAYUPT010000698.1:0-2399 GCA_964446725.1 uncultured Bradymonadales bacterium
AGGCCGAACATCGTCGTCCGAACACCGAGCGGACCCGGCGGATGCGAGCACTCTCCCATTTTTACCTGGAGAACGTAGAAAAGGCCATTGAATTATTCGAAGAGGCCATCGAACTACGGGAAGTTGCCGCCAGTCACTTCTACCTCGGGCTTTGCCACGAAAAAAGGGGGCACAGCGAGCAGGCCCGCGCCCACTTTCGACGGGCATTGGAACTGGATGACGATCCGCCCTTTGAATACGATCTCCATTTTGGTCTGGGCCGCGTCCACCTCGAGCAGAATCGGCCCGACAAGGCGATCCACGAGTTGCGACGAGCATTGCGGATCTGGCCCGACCAGAGCGACGCCGCCATCTACCTCGCCGAAGCACTCCAGCAACGCGGGGAGTACGGCGAAGCAAGAGAGACGATCCGGGCTGCGATTGGCGACGAGCCGGGCCGACGCGCCCTGTTAACGCTGGGTCGGATCGAAGCGGCCACCGGACACCACGACGCGGCCGCCGAGGCCTTCGAACAACTTCTGGAGAGCGAGCCGGGCGACCGCCAGGCCCGACTGGGCGCCGCCCGCGCACATTTGGCCGCCGGCCGCCCATCGCAGGCCAACCAACACCTCATTCGCGCCCTCGACGATTCCGATGACGACGCCGACATCTTTGCGCTTATCGGCGAGACCAACGAGCGCATCGACAATCTGGACAAAGCCCGCGAATCCTACGAGGCGGCGCTGTCGCGGAATTCGACGCATCACGACGCCCTGGCCGGCGCCGCCAGAACCGCCGTCCAGGCCGAAGATCACCGCCGGGCGGCGGAGTACTACGAAGCGCTTCTGGACCTGGAAGACACGCCCCATCGCGCAGACGCCCTGGTGGGCCTTGGCCGCTGCCGCCTGGCGATGCAGGATCCCGTCGGCGCACGCCACGTTCTGGAGGAAGCCGATCAGCTGTACCGGGTGCGACCTCCGAAATTACTGCACGCCCTGGGCGCCGTGGCCCTGGCCTCCGCAGATCCCGCCGAAGCTCTGGTGGCCTTTCGCCGCGCCCTCCACGCCGGCCCCGACGCGGCTTTGCAACAACGGCTCGACGCCGATATCGAGCAGGCCCTCGATGCCCTTCGGCCCGACTGGCGACGGTCGCCGAGCTTTGACAGCACCGCCGAACTCGTCGAGGCCCTGACGGGACTTCGCGACATTCTGCGGACCACACCGCAACTCGAGGATTTTTTGCCGACGGTCCACGCCCTATTGGCCACTCTCGACAGCCCGCTGTCGGTGGCCATACTCGGCGAGTTCAACTCCGGAAAATCAACGCTGGTCAACGCTCTGCTCGGCGAAGAGGTCGTCCCCATGGGCGTGCTGCCGACGACGGCCCATCCCTGCGTGATGTCCTACGGGCCGCGAAAAGGCGTCCGCGTCGTCTACGAAGATGGTCATCTGGAGGACGTCGACTTTGCGACCGCGCGCACCAAGATGAAGGGCGAAGCCGAAGACATCGCCCGCCTCGACTACACCTATCCCCACCCGGAATTGCGATCGCTGAACTACCTCGACACGCCCGGTTTCAACGCCCTCGATGACCGCCACGAACAACTGGCCGGCCAGGCCCTCGAAGACGCGGAAGCCATTTTGTGGCTTCTCGATGCCAACCAGGCGCTGACGGAGACTGAATTTGCCAAATTGCGCTCGATTCCGGACTCCCAGATGCGGGTCATCCTCGTCATCAACAAGGTTGACCGTTTCGGCGATGCCGACCAGCGCAGCGATGACGTCGACGAAATCATCGCCTACCTGGAGGACAACGCCGGCGACCAGGTGCTCGACATTCTCGCCATATCAGCGCTGGAAGCGCTGGAATACCGCATTGAATCGGACGACGAGAATTCCACGACCGATGACTTCCGCAGACTACAGACACTGCTCGATGAGCACTTCGTACAGCGCTCCTGGAAGATCAAGATCGCCGAAGTCTCGCGGGCACTGGACGAACTACTAGATGACATTGAGGCGTTGCGAAACGAGGAGATCGCCCGCTTTGACGAACTCATCGAAGGCGCCAAGAAACTGGCCGATCGCGTCGACGAAGCCGATGACGATCCGGCGTCTTTGGCGAGTCAGTACGCGCTGTCTCTGGAGGACCGCTTCGAATTTGTAACCATGGGCATCGAGCGCGAAATCGACGATGCGCTTCGGCGCCGCGGCAACGTCTTTCGACGGATGGTGCTGGAAGCCGACGATCGGGCGTTTATTCTCGATCTCTTCGAGGAGCGCCTGGACGACGTCATCGAGCGCTGCCGGCGCGATATCCTGGCTGATATCTCCAAATTGGAAGCGGACCTGGCCGCCGATATCAGTCCGCTGCTGGCATCGCTTTCGGTTACCGATGCACGACCGCTTCGTCGCCGCCTG
>CAYUPT010000699.1:0-2398 GCA_964446725.1 uncultured Bradymonadales bacterium
TCAAGTGAGGAGCGACCGGAAGATGCCGCCACTCAGCCGCCGTGGCGAATGTTTTCAGTTAATTTGCGGGCCGTGTAATGCCTACGAGACGTCCAACGAGACCATCGTCGACCTCTGTACCTATCCCCGACTGGAGATGGACTTTCTGAGCGGCGACGCCGACGACGCTCCGGCCGCCAATCTGGAGCGGTTGGTGGTCTCCGACGACGGCGTACAGCGACAACGGCTGTGGGATGTCTCCTGCGAGTTTCCCGTCGTCCCCGATGTACTGCACGGACGGGACTACGACCGGGCATTTTTTCAACTCAACCGGGGCGACCGATTCGAATTGGCGGCCTATCGGTTGTCCACCGCCAATCTTCGCGTCTGGCCCTGTCCGAAGGGCCACCAGCCATCGGAGCCAATATTTGTACCCCGCCGGGACGCTCCGCGGGAGGGCTGGCTATTGTCGCTGGTCGCCGACAGCCAACAACAGCGCTCGTATCTGGCCATTCTGGAGACCGAGCGCCTGGAGGACGGTCCCGTCGCCCAAATCTGGTTCGACCAACAGATCCCGATGACCTTTCACGGCTGCTGGGTGCCCGAACGATCCGAATCCCGGTGAACGTATCAAATATGGGCTCTCTGACGCTGGAGACGGAAGCGTCCCCGCGTTCGGCTGTGTCGTCGCACACCCGGATAGCCTCACACTATCGGTGAATCCGCCGTGTCAGCTAGACTCGTCGCCAAGGATATCGTCGAGACGCTTCTGAAGGTCTCGTCCGCGATGGTAACCCCGTTGTTCGATAAGGCGCAGCCCCTGCTGTGCTGATTGGCGCTCCTTTTCGTCGATGAGCGCTACCAGTTGTTGCAGATCGAGCTCATCCTGAGGTCTGGTCTCGGGATCGGCGGAGAGGATCTTCAGTGCCACGAGATGCCCCGGTCGGGCGACCGGAACGTCGAGATTTGGCGCCAGTTCCAGGTCTCGGGCTTCGGCGGCTATTTCCGGTTCGATGCCCGAAGAGGCGAACATGAGATCGACGACGATACGATGTTCGTCTCCGGGTCGATGGGATCGGATGGTCGCAAGTCGACCGCTTCGCTCCTGTTCGACGACGGACGCGATGGCAAATCCGGCGTTTCTCCAGATCTGAACGAAGGCTTCCGCTTCCCCATCGCCTTCGACGGAGACAACGACATCGATGTCCCGTGTAAAACGGGGTTCGACGTATGCCGAAACCGCGAGCCCTCCTACCAGCGCCCACTCCTCACCGAACTGAAAAAATAATTCGGCGATCTCTTCCAGTGTCGTAAAGAGTCGCGTAGTCAAGAGTCAACGATGGTCGCGGGATCGATGAGTCGTCCGGGAGCGTCTGCGTGTTTTGCTCCTTTCGGAGACGATAACCATTCGTCGAGCCGGTCGCGAATCTCTTCGTCGGTCTCGTCGGGATGGGCTCGACGAAGTTGGGAGCGCTTCATTTGGATCCCCGAGTCGGCGAGATCCAGTGCAGTCCGCAACCGCTCGCTGCACGCCTTGTTGCTGAGATCCGTCATCGGTTGCTCCGTAGGGGGCTATCGACGTCTTTCCCCAATGGTAGTCGCGATTCACTGCGGGGGCAACAAGGTCGATGAGAGGCCCCCGTCAGCCTCCCCGACCTGCCAGCTCCTGTAGAGTATTCGCATCGGCCTCGCCGATCCCCGGCGGCCCCCATAATTCCCGGTCGGGCAGTCCATCTTCGATGGTGGCGTAGATCACCAGCGCCGCCAGATAGGTGCCGGCCTCGGTGGGGTGATTTCCGTCCTCTTGATACAGCTCAATCTCCGTGGCTCGACGTCGACTCCGTTCCCAGGTCCGTCCCACCGGTGCCAGGTGTGCCCCCGTTTGATCGACGGCGTCCTCACTTGTGGCCTGGACGCGGCGGGCATACTCCTCTTGAGTATCCGGCGCCCAGGGCTGTTCATAGATCGCCGATCCCTGCTCCCGGGGCCACAGTTCGTAGAGCACGGGCTGTGCTCCGCCCTCCTCGCTCCAGGCCGCCAGCGTCCGGAAGTCCTCGATCGTTGCCTGCCGATCGATCAGTGGCTCGACGCTAGTGGCTTGAATCACCACCACATCAAACGCCCCGTCGGTGACAAACCTCTCAAGCTCCGGGTTACCCACGTGGTCGCCGAGACTCGCCCCTCCCGCAGTGACCTCGTCGACGGCGATTCCCTCCGTATCGTCATCCTCATTGGCCAGCCGCTCCACCATCGCCGGCAAGTCGTTATAAAAGGTGTGGCTATTGCCGATAAACAACACCTGGCGCGCATCCTCCGGCGGCTCATCGGCGGCCGAACCGTAATCGGTGGCAACCAGTGCCAACACTGCGATCACACCGATGCCCACCACTGCGATCGCTACACGAATGGGAGAGATGGA
>CAYUPT010000700.1:0-2394 GCA_964446725.1 uncultured Bradymonadales bacterium
AGCGTGGTGTTGCGGGACAGTGTTGCTCCTTTATGCTCGTATGAGTGCCGATCGAGACGCCAACTCGCCGCTGGCGAGGTGGCTTCGGGGAGGGGCGGTATGTTATCAAACGTTGCTCCCCAGTGGCGTAAAACCGCTGGGGCCGCTCGATGGCGACCTTGCGATCCAGGTTGGTTTCTCGGGCCAGATAGACCTCGCCCATCGCCCCTTGACCGACCTGGCGTTGGATGTCGTATGGAAATGAGCGCGTCGCGTCTTCGGGGAGAGCCATGGCCAGAACATCCAGAAGGTTAGAGTCGTTGTAGCAAGTCGCGGCGATACCATTTGATCAGATGGAATGAAGTCGCCGACAGTTTCATCGGGAAGTGATATTACCGAGCGGAGGGTTTGGGCTGAGCCGTTAATGAGTCATCCCGAAACGGTCGCCGCCCGTGGCAGGCGTTCATTTCGACGGGCGGCGGCAGTGTCGACGGTTGTTGGCGGTATTCGGGGAGGTCATCGCAGCGATAAGAAGCCGCGGAAAAGCTTTTTGACCGTCGACGTCAGGCGGGTGCGGTTGTACTGGTCGCCCAATTCCCGAAAGGCGGAGGCCGTCGTCGGATAGGGGTGGATGACATCGGCGACCGTATCCAGTGTGACCCCGGCGTGCATGGCCAGGGCGATCTCTGCGATCAGATTTCCGGCGTCCGGTCCGACGACGGTGGCCCCGAGGATCGTCGCCGAATCGTCGATGTGTAGACGGACGAATCCCTCCGGGTCGCCATCGACAATGGCGCGGTCGACGTCGGCAAATGAGTGGGTCATCGTCGAGAATTCGATGTCTCGTTGCTCCAGATCGGCCGGGTACAGTCCGACGTGGGCCAGTTCGGGCTCGGTGTAGGTACACCAGGGAATCAGCAGGTCGTCGAAACTCTCTCGGCCAAAAAACAGGGCGTTGCGCACCACCATGCGGGCCATGAAGTCGGCGGCGTGGGTAAATTGATAGCGCGAAGCGACATCGCCGACGGCGTAGACATCGGAGTTCGTCGTCTGGAGTCGGTCGTCGACCTCGATGCCGGTGCGTTCGTCGTAGGCGATCTGGGCTCGCTGAAGTCCCAGGTTGTCGACGTTGGGCCGGCGGCCGGTGGCGACGAGAAGTTCGTCGAACTCCCGCGTCTCATCGGATGATTCGACGGCAATCGGCGGCTGCTCTTGTGGGGGATGAGCCGGGGAGGAGACGCCGTGAATGTCAGCGCCGAGTCGGACGTCGACGCCGTCATCTAGAAGGGCGCGGCGGACCACGGCGGCGGCCTCGGCGTCTTCGTGGGCCAGGATTTCGTCCTGCATCTCAAAGAGCGTCACATCGGCCCCGAGGCGAGCAAAGGCCTGGGCCATTTCGCAGCCGATGGCGCCGGCGCCGATGACGCCGAAGCGTTGTGGAAATTCGGTGAGGTTAAACAGGTCGTGGTTGGTCCGGTAGTTCACCTCGTCGAGTCCCGGAATCGGGGGAACGGCCGGAGAGGCTCCGGTGGCAATACAGGCTTTCGAAAAATTCAATGCCGTCTCGCCGTCGACGACGATGGTGTTGTCGTCGTCGAAGCGGGCGTGGCCCAAAAAGACGTCGACGCCCAATTCGGTCGAGAAGCGCTGGGCGGAGTCGTGATGTGAGATGTGGGCTCGGACCGAGCGGACCCGTTCCATGACCTTCTGGAAGTCGACATCGATCTGTTGGCCCGCCGATACACCGAATTGTTCGGCCTCCCGTATCGAGGCGGCGGCCCGTCCGGCCCGCAATAAAGCCTTGGAGGGCACGCAACCGGTGTTGAGGCAATCGCCTCCCATCAGGTCTTGTTCGACCAGGGCCACAGTGCCGCCGAGGCCGGCGATCGACGCCGCGGTCACAAGTCCGCCGGTGCCGGCACCGATGACGACCATATTGTAGTGATCTTTGGGCTCTGGATTGACCCAGCCGGGGGGATGGACCTGATCGAGCAATTCGATATTGGCGTCGTCCATCGGTTCCACGCCGATCGACTCCAGCTCATCGGCGGTGTGAAGCTCGATTTCGTCGGGCAGTCGCGGGTGTAGTCCGGAGGCGGAGTCCGACGGGTTAATCGAGCCGAGCATATCGGCCCAGGAGACGCGATCGCCGTTGGTGGACGGGCGGTGGCCGTGGTCTTCGTCTTCGGCAAAGCGATAAAAGAGGTAGTCACACTTGAAGTCGTGGTCGCGCAATACGTGGTGAAAGACGCCGGCCTCGAGCATCAGATTGCCCAACACTTCGGCCTGCTGTGTGGTGTCGGCAAATCCGGCGTCGATCATCCACTGGGCGGCTTCCTCGCCGACAAAGCAATTGTCGTAGGTCTTGAGTCGGTAGGTTCGATCCTGGACCTCGATGTGGCGGCGGAATTCGTC
>CAYUPT010000701.1:0-2390 GCA_964446725.1 uncultured Bradymonadales bacterium
AGCTCGCCCATCCGGCCCGGCCGTAGGAGGCGGCGTCGCCGCCGCCGAGTTCGATGGCCTGGCGGGCGTCGTCGAGAGCCTGTTCGCCGCGGTCGAGGTCGAGGTGACACTCGCCGCGCCGGGCCAGCAATTGGGCCCGCAGCGGCGCCGACTGAGGATCGTCGCCGATCGTCTCCAGCGTCGAGCCGAGGCGCTCGATGGCCTGATACAGCGCTCCGCCGTCGATGAGTGGTTCCAACTCGGCATCGAGCCGATCCCACATCGCCTGTTGCTCATCGCTCAGTGGTGATTGTGGTTCGTCGTTCCCCATCGCAGTATCGTCCTCGTCGCTCGGTACATTCGGACTGTCGGCATGCCAAATGACTGCCGATTTACTCTTCGAGCAATTTGTCGAAGAGCTCGCGAAGCGGCGGCTCGCCCTGAAATCCCTGGACGGCGTCGACGGGCTCATCGCCTTTCATGCCGACCACCAGCGGGATGCCGCGGGCGTTGAAGGCTTCGGCGAGCTTCGGTTCGTCGTCGATATTGATCTTGCCGACTTTGACCTGGCCTTCGTATTCCTCGGCGAGCTTGTCGAGCACCGGCGCCAGCGCCTTGCAGGGGCCGCACCAGGGGGCCCACAGGTCGACGACGACCGGCAGATCGCTGTTGGAGACTTCCTGATCGAAATTGTCTTCGGTGATTTCTACGGTACTCACGATGTACTCCTGTAAAGATGTCGAAAATCGGGTGTCGGCCGCGAAATGGTTCCGATGGCCAATAACAGCCCCTCGGCTCGAGGGCAAACGCTAAGCACGACAAACCAAATGTCAGCCTCGTTGCCTCGTCGCCGGGGGGCGACCATCGAAGATTAGCCCCAGTTTTCGATCGTCTCGCGGATATGGGCCAGAAATTTGTCGGCCGTCGCACCATCGATGCTGCGGTGGTCGAAGGACAGACAAAACGTCGCCGTGGGCCGAACCATCATGGCGTCGGTCTTTTGATCGACGACGACCCGCTTTTTGATCGCCCCGGCGCTGACAATGGCCGTCTGGGGCTGGTTGATAATGGGAACACCGAATTCGGGGCCGAAGATTCCGTGATTCGACAGAGTGAACGTGCCGCCCTTGACCTCGTCGGGGCTCAATCGCTTGTTGCGCGCCCGTTCGGCGAGGTCACCGATGCGACGGGCCAGGCCCAGCAGATTGAGTTCGTCGGCGTTTTCGACGACGGGCACAATCAGCGAGCCGTCGAGGGCGACGGCGATGCCGATGTTGATATCGCCGCGGTAGACCAGATCGTCGCCGCTGATGGCGGCGTTGACGATCGGATAGGCCTGCAGGGCGTCGGCGATCGCTTTGACCATAAACGGGGTGTAGGTCAGCTTGACGCCGCGATCGGCGAAATCGGCTTTTTTGGCGTCGCGGGCGTCGACGACGTTCTGGAAATCGATTTCGTGAACGGTGTGGGCATGAGCGCTGGTGGCCCGGCTGCGGGTCATGTGCTCGGCGATGCGTCGGCGGTGTTCGCCCATCGGTTCGATGCGGTCGCGGTCGCCGACGTCGATATCGGGCTCGTTGTAGTCGCGCTGCGGGGCGCGGGCTGCCGGCTCCTGCGAGCGACGGTCGCGGCCGTTGACGGCCGGGGCCGCTTCGTGTTTTCCGGCCTCGATATAGCCCAGGATATCCTCTTTGGTGACCCGGCCCGACATTCCGCTACCGGGAATTGCCGACAGGTCGTCGATGCCGTGGTCGTCGGCGATCCGGCGGACCAGCGGTGTCGATCGGGTTCTGCGCAATTCGGCGCGGCTCGGAAAATCGCCGTCTGTCGAAGTGGTCGCCGCCGCGGCAGCACTGCCGGCCGACGTCCCACCGCCGCCAGAGGCCGCTGGCATGGCCGGGCCGGACTCGCCGTTCGCCGCCTGGTCGCTGGAGGAGCCGGCGTCGTCAGAACCCGCGTCGGAATCGGGCTCCGGGACCTCGCCTTCTTCGGCCTCTTTGTCGAGGACGGCGACCACGCTGTTGACGGCTGCCGTCTCGCCGACTTCGACCAGCTTTTCGACGAGCACCCCTTCTTCGGGGCTCGGGACTTCGGCGTCGACTTTGTCGGTGGTGATCTCAAAGATCGGCTCGTCGCGCTCGACGTAATCGCCGGGTTCTTTAAGCCACTTGGTGACCGTACCTTCCGTGACGGACTCGCCCATCTGGGGCATGACGATTTCGCTTCGCATCGGTGGACCTCGCTGTAATCAAAAAACTGGCTCGAGCAGTCGTCTCGTTGGACTGTTTCGCTGGTGGCGCGTCGGCGCTCACACGTGGATGGCGTGTCCCAGTGTAGCGTGGCCGGCCTCGCCGATGGCCTCCGACAGCGTCGGGTGGGGATGGATGGTGTCGATCAATTCGGCGACTGTC
>CAYUPT010000702.1:0-2383 GCA_964446725.1 uncultured Bradymonadales bacterium
CCACACCCGGTGGTCGTCGGACCACCGGGGTGTGGCGTAGATGACCCATGTCTCGGCGGCGTCATCACCGGCCTGACGGCCCGGTTTGGAGTTGTCGCGCACTGCCCAATCCACAGGCCCGTCAGCGACGGAGATGGTGTCGAAGCCGAGATCGAGGGAGTGTTCGAGTCCGATCATCAATGACCAGGTCGGCGAAAAGTCGACGGTCCTGGCGTGTTCGGCCATGTCCGGGGCGTGGTCGGCCAAAAGTTGCGCGGTCTGGGGCCCCGGTGCGGCGACCACGACGGCATCGAAGGGGCCGACCTGGCTGCCGTCATCGAGTTCGATGTTCCACTGGCCATCGTCTGTGTTCTGCAGGCCGCGGGCCTGGGCTTCGTATTCGACGTCCACATCGCCACCGAGGTGAGTGCAGATGGCGTTCATCCCCGGCGTGCCCACGAAGTAGGGGCCAGCGCCGGATGGAGCGTCCAGCGGCTGGAGGCCGTCGTCGACAATGCCGGCCCGGGGAGCCCATTCGGCGACTACATTCTGCTTTCGCCAGGCTTCGACGTAGCGCTGAAATTGCTCACTTTGGACCGCAAAGTGCGGGGCGCCGTGGTCAAAGTCGACGCCCTGACGGCTGCGGCGGGTCGAGGTGCGCCCGCCGGGGCCGCGGCCCTTGTCGAAGATACGGACTTCCAGGTTGTGATCCCGGAGTGTTCGCCCACAGGTGAGCCCGGCAATGCCGCCGCCGACGACGGCGACCCGCGTGCGCTCTCCTTGCTGCGGTCGATGGACCCAGTTGCGGTATTTCTCCATGTCGAGCCGCTGGGCGTGGCGCTCAGTGGAGCGGGGGCGGACGGTGCCGATGACATCGCACTCCGGCTCGAAGGGCCGGTCAAAGCCGCCGAAACACCACAAAATGCCGAGGTATGAATTCGGATCGGCGCCATCCAGGGCGTAGCGGTCGTTGAGGTCGATCGCCAACTCGATGGCTTCCCGGGGATTCGAGGTCCAGTGCAGTAACTTCTTTCCCCAGGTCATGCGAAGATTGTTGTGGAGTTCTCCGTGGGCCAGAAGACTGTGCTGGCACAGATTCCAGAGTTCGTCGTCGCTGCGTCCCCGCGCCAGGGTCTCCCAGTCGTAGTTCGCTTCCCGGCGATCGCCGGCGTGGTCTTTTAGGGTATTCTGTGCCCAGTCCGGAAGCCAGTTCCAGCCCGGAGGCCGGCTTCGTCGATCACAGACGTGATGGGCGAATTCTCGCCAGGTGACCATTTCATCGATGTATTTTTCGGGGCCGTCTCCCTCGAGGGCCGCCGCCTGGCGGGCGACGCGAAACGGCGAGACCTGGCCGTAGTGCAGATAGGCCGAAAGGCGGCTGACCGCCTCGGGGTAGGCGGCGTTGTTGCGGAGCTGGTGGTATTTTTGGATGCCGTCGTCCCGAAATGCGCGCCATCGATTGTAGCCCGCCTGCGAGCCACCGGGCGTATCGGCGACGGGCGCGATGCTGTGGTCAACGGGGCACGCGGCGACCAGGTCGCTGATCGATGCGGATTGCAGATCGACGGGTTCAAAGGGGAGTTGGCCTTCGTCGACGGGGCGCATTTCGGGATCGACGGATGGCCGGTGCTGCTGGAGGTGATCGGATAGCAGGGGGCTGTGAACCTTTCGAAATTGGTAGGCCCGATCGTGTTCTCCGGTGACGGATTTCATGGGGACGATGCAGGCCGTGTCGACGGCCCACACCGGTGGTGACACCCGGTTCGCGAGTTCGATAGAGGCCCGGCGGTGCCAGTGTGTCGGGAGATCTTCGACGACGACGGCGGTGGCCTCGGAGGCCAGTGATTCCAGCGGGCGCGGCTGTGAATTCGTTCCCTCTACATACAGCGCGTAGCGGATTCCCCGTTCGCTCAGCTCGTAGTCGACGTCCCGGGCGCCTTCCAGCACAAAGGTGTGGTGGCGATCCGACGGATAGGGCCGGGGGCCGTCGCCGCGCAATTCCTGATAGACGACCACCGGCACACCGCGTTCGTTGGCAATGCTTACGGCCACGTCGAGGGCCGGATTGTCGTGACCGCGCATGGCCGTCCGCATCCAGTACAGGACCCATTTCGGCGCATCTTCGCGCGATGTCGCCGAGTCGTCGGAGCTACTGAGCAGTCGCATTCGGTTGCGCAGCGCAGTTCGGAGTGAGTCGTCCATGTCGCGGTTTCCTGTGATGAGCGGGTTCGGGCCAATTCACTGGCATCTGTCGTAGCGGGACCAATGTTAGGTGATTGATGGACCGTTGTCGCACCAAAACGGAGGCGTTGATGGCGTCCAGGCATCGCACGAGCCAGCTGATACCATCGACGCCTCCTAAACGTCCGCTCCCCGGTCGGGGAGCTGCCGAAGCGCAGCGGAG
>CAYUPT010000703.1:0-2371 GCA_964446725.1 uncultured Bradymonadales bacterium
TGTAGCGAGACCCGCCAGGTCGAATCGGTGGTCGAAGAACTCGTCGTCGAGCCGACGGTGCGCCGACTTCTCGGAAGCGATGGCGTTCGAGATCTGGCAATTGTGTGGGATGAAGATGTCGACGAGATTGTGGTCGACATCATGACCGAAGGCGCTCCGTCGTAGGTCTATCTGAAAGAGCTGGGGAGCGAATCGGCGGTTATTGACCTCCGGCAGGCGCCGGGCTGTCACCGGTGTCCGGTTCCTCGGTGTCCGTGACAGGAGCGCTTTGTCCACTGGCGGTCGATGAGGCGTCGTCGCGGTCTGATTGCTCCTGTTGTTGAGCGCGGACTTCCTCTTCCAGTTCCATAATCTCGGCCAGGAGATTGGAATCGCAGGCATGACACTGGGCGTGAATGACGGAGCGTCCACCCAGTACGAGTCGAACTTCCTGTTCTCCGCACTTAAAGCAGCGAACATTGAAGACCACGCGGTCCTCCAGAATCGTAGGTAGTACAGTTGAGGTGCGGTTGAGGGTCACCGTCAGGCTAATGGACGTCGGTCCTGAAGACAACGCACAACAGTACAGATGTCACGAACGGGGTGGGCGAGGGGCCGTCGGCGGGGGCTCGGGGATGCGATAGACCCCTTCCCAGTGATTCCACTCATAGAGTTCCGGTTCGCCGCCGGGTTGTTGCTCGTCGTCGAATTCAATCCACTGGATGACGCGGTGGTCGATGCCGTGTAGAAATCGAATGTCGGCGTGACGAACCAGCGATTGATCGGCGTTGCGCACCGCAATGGGTTTGCGAAAGATGGTGCCAATTCGCGAGCCGATGACCTTGTAGAACGATACTTCGTACGTCGTCGAGCCGTCGTCGTCGGTGCGGGCATGAAAGAGCTTTAATTGTTCGGTTCCGTCGGAGATCAATTCGACGGGGCCGGCGGGATAATCCGTAAGTTCCTCGACGACCGGTTGGTCGTCGTACTCGTCGAGTTCCAGGCTGTCGATGCGCCGACCATCGGCGTATATCTCGAGCGCCTGGCCCGGGCGATGGATCGCCACTGCCGAGGGAGCGTTGCCGCCGATATTGATGTGGAACGCCCGGTCGGTATCGGAGACTTCGGTGTCGTAGCGCTCCTCAAAATCGCGGAGGTCGTCCTCTGTTTCAAGGCCTATTTGGCTGTCGTCAACGACCGGGTTGACCGGGTATTCGGCGAGATCTTCGGGATCGAGATAGGGGTCGTCGTCCGATTCGGCGCCGGCCTCCAGTTCTCGAGCCTGTTGTTCACCGTCTTCGGTGGCTCGGGCATGGGCGTACTCGACGTGGACCGAGGCTGGTGGGACTGCCATTTCGGCCGGCGTCGGTTCGGCCTCGGTGCGGGCCTCTTCGATATCCTGACTGCAGTCGCAGACTCGGGGCTCGAGCCATTGCTGAGCCGGCGCACAGGCCGACGATAAGACGGCGATTACAGCCCCGAACAATGCGGCTGAGCGAGAGGTTGGCGAGAGCAATGTCGACTCCAAACGTGAGAACTTCGTAGTATTTCAATGCCACGGTGGGCCGGTGAAGCCCCGCAACAACGCGTCGTCGCCGATTCAGGGCGTCAAACTGGCCAGATGAAAACTGGAGGGCAGCGACTGTTCCCAGTAACGGATATGTACGCTCTGAAGACCGGTCTCTGTCGTCCCGAGCGCTTCGGCCGTGGCAATCGACATATCGAGGATGCCTCGCCAATTTTCATCGTAGGAGCTGGAGACAACATAGTCCCAGGCGCCATCTTCGGTGGTGATTCCGTAGGGACCGCGGTCGTTGATTCGACACCACACCCGGCGTTGGTTGGCCCGGTTTTCGATCAGAATCATGGTGTCAAACGGGAGATTCCGGTGTGCGCAGGTGTAGTCGTAGGGGTCGAAGGGTTCACCGTTGGCGGTAATATCTCCGTGCCACGAGCCATCTCCGTACCAGGAAGCGATGCCGGTCTCCTGTACCGGCGGCACGTCGGGCTCCGGGACCTCCACCTCAGTACCCGTCGCAAATTGCGTAAAAATCGCGAAAATCAATGTCCATTGAGCGATTGACATAAGGCGCACTCGATTGTTGCAGGTCAACAGTAGTATTCGACAGAAATGATCCTGCCGAACCTCCGGGTAACGAAAATTAACCGGCCATTCAAGTCCAGCCGAGTCGTCATTTGGCAATGAACGTCTTCAAATTGCGACGGTGCGTCGAATAAGAAGCGGTCAAAAAAAGCGGACCGAGACTCGGCGAGATGATTTGTTTGGCTTCAAAGCGATCAAACATAGGCGATGCCGGAGGTATCGTCGAGGCTTGAGCGCAAAGAAGCCGGACAAATCAGCCGGCGAATGCCGATGGGAGTCTTTTTTGAC
>CAYUPT010000704.1:0-2368 GCA_964446725.1 uncultured Bradymonadales bacterium
TGGCCGCATGCCGAGGGTCCCCAAATTCGAATCTCACGGGCGCAAAGTTTCCGTCATTGCGTCCCGCTCCTGATTGAAGTTTCAACCTCCGGCGCGACTATGCTCGCCTTTCTCCTGTTCTTCGTCAACAGCCCAGACCCCATTATATTGTACCTTCACCGATCGGCCCCCACTACATCTTGTGGGTCGCCGTAAATCACAGTCGACGGACGGCATACATTCCAATGCTTTAGCAGGCACCTTTGAAGTTAATTCTAGGAGTCGCCGAGTCTAGCACATTGCGATGACCGAATCCGGCGATCGATGGCCGATCGCCGCCGAGCAAAATCCACGCTTTTTGGTCCTCAATTGCCGCCGATCATCGCCGCCGCAGAGCACCAACTGGGGCTCCGAAGATCCCCCGGACTGCGATCGACGATCGTCGCTGATATGACCCCGCTTGCAGTTCGGTGGCGTTCGCGATTCACTGACCGATGCGTCACCGGATCCAATCTGCCGTTCGACCTGGAGAATTCAGGATGCGCAACATCGTCATCGTAGGCTGTGGTTTTGCCGGCTACCACGCAACGCGCCGGCTCGAACAAAAACTCGGCAGTCGCCGCCGGGTCAATCTAACGGTGGTCACCCGCCGCCCGACCTTTGTCTTCACGCCGTTGCTGTCGGCTGTCGCCGGCGGCCAGATCGACGCCGGGCGCATCACCCTGGACGCCGATCAGGCATTTTCGAGTCGCGTCGACGTCATCACCGACGACATCGAGACCATCGACTTCGACGCCGGTCAATTGATCTCCAGCGACGACACCATCCCCTTTGATTATCTGCTGCTGGCCACTGGAAGCCACCGCAATCCCAGCGCCTTCGACGGCGCTCAAGCGCTTCGGGGTCCCGATAATCTGGACGACGCCGTCGACATTCGACGCCAATTCCAGGGGCTATCGACAGACCAGGGCCCCCTGCGACTGACGGTCATCGGCGGCAGCACTACTGGTGTCGAGTGGGCCGGTCGCCTGGCAACCGGCGTCGCCGAAGCGAAACATCTGAGAAGCGATGGCGTCCAGATCGAAGTCCTGGAACAATCGGATCGGTTGCTCCCCGACCACTCTGCGAGAATCTCCGACAAGGTCACCGAATACCTCGAGAGCCTGAATATCGACATCCATCTCGATACCGCGGTGCAATCCGCAGATACCGATCGTGTCGTACTCGACGACGGACAAACCCGTCCCACGGACTGGGCTTTTCACTGCGCCGGACGCATCGGCGCCTCCGTGGCACCGAACTCCTCGTTGCCCACCGACGACGCCCGGAGAGTCATCGTCGACGATGATCTGAGCATCGGCGACCGCAATGGGGTCTTTGCCGCCGGCGACGCCGCGCTCCACCGAACGACGCCGAACCACTCCAATCCACAGATCGCGATGCAACAGGGGCTTTGGGCGGCCCGCAATCTACTGGCCGATATGTCCGGCCGCGCCACCAGACCCTTTGAATTCGACGACCGCGGCGATTTCATCACCGTCGGCCCCGACAAAACTGCACTGGAATTGGGTGGACTGCTTCTGGAGGGGCGCGCCGCCTGGCTGGCGTACCGGCTGTATTACACGGCACTAATGCCGCGACCGATCCAGAATACCAACGTACTCGGCGACTGGATCCGCCGCCGGCTCTCCGACGGGTCATCGCAATATTTGCCCGACGACACCGATTGACGATATATCCCCGGGCTTCCACCCGGGGCGATGAATGTACGTCGCTTCCTTCGGTCGCGACGTATCGGCAGCCGGGGCAATGGCCGCCGGACTGCCGATCGTGATCTCGACGTATCTTGTTCAAATTTCAGTTCATCGATTGCGAGTCCGGCGGTCTTGACCCCGGCTCGCGATACGGGGAGTGAAGCGACCCGTACTTTCCCCGCCACCGATTGCGAGTCCGGCGGTCTTGACCCCGGCTCGCAATACGGGGAGTGAAACGACCCGTACTTCTGTCGCCCTCAGTCTCGACTGAGGGTTTGTCGTTTCCGGCTACAACGAGAAAGCGCCGGAAGCTCGAGGGCTTCCGGCGCTCTTCGTACTCAGCCGACATACGTCATATGGTTTCTACCGCATGCGCTCCAATTCATCCTCGAGGCCGCCGTCGTCGCTGTCGTCCTCATCACCGTCGTCGTCGGCCGCGTCATCACCGACGAGTTCGAGCTCCGTATCCTCATCGGCCGATTCATCGTCGTCTGCTTCCGCGGTCTCCTCTTCTTCGTCCGCCGGTTCGGGCTCCGGCTCCGGCTCCGGCTCCGGCTCTGGCTCTGGCTCCGGTTCGGGTTCCGGTTCGGGCTCCGGCTCCGGTTCGGGCTCCGGCTCCGGTTCGGGCTCCGGCT
>CAYUPT010000705.1:0-2367 GCA_964446725.1 uncultured Bradymonadales bacterium
GGTCTGGATGTAGGCGTCGGCGTCGAGTGCGGGCCGGGGAAGATAAAAGCCCTGTTGCCAGTGGTCGTCGGGGTTGTCGATGTGCCGCCAGTCGCGTCGGGGGAGGTCATCGAAGACGACGGTGTCGAAGTCGAGTTCATCGGCCATCGCATAGATCTGTTTCTGGCGCATCACATCGGCGGTGTCGGCCATGCCGGAGCGGTCGCCGACGGCGATGGCGCGGGCACCGGCGGAGTGGGTGTGGCGGACCAGGGCTTGAAGCACGCTGTTGTGGGTCGAGCCCGGCGGCGGGTCGGCGCTGTTGAAATTGGGCTTGATAAAGACCGAGCGGTCGTCGAGTTCGGGGGCCATAAGTTCGGCGGCCCGGTGGGTTCCATCGCCGCGGTCGGCGGTGGCGACGACGGCGACAGTGGTCGATAGATCGGCATTTGGAGAGGCCGCGTCGCCGTTGTCTGCCCCGTCTTCGACAGGAGGGTCGTCGGGTCGGCGCTGTCGATCGCAGGCGGTGAGTCCGGCGGTCAGCGCGGTGCCGGAGAGGGCGGCCAGTCGTTTCAGGAATTGGCGTCGATTCATATATTGGTGGGATATTGGTTAGCAACTACCACGGCGGTATCGAGACAGAGCTCGAGAGGCCGGTGGCGTAGAGTGATGCGGCGACAATGACAGTGAGACCGGCGATGGTGGTCGCGACGCGTCGAGCCAGAGAACAGCCATAGGTGCGACGGGCGGCAAAATAGGTCATGCCCAGACAGATGCCGGTCAGGGCGAAGAGGCCGGTGCCGAAGATGGCCGTCGCCAGGGCATCGGTCACCGTCCACGGCGGTGATGCGAAGGGACCGATGGCCGGGGCCGCAAAAAAGAGTTCCACGAGCAGCACTCCCCCGGCGGCCGTCGACAGGTAGGCAAGTGCCGTGGCCGCCGGATCGTAGCTCGGCAGGGGTCCTCGAAGTAGCGCCAGTCCGGCGATGCCGCCGAAGATGGTGAGCAACAGGACCCCGCCGGCAGCGCTGTCGGCGCCGGCCCGGAGCGTCAGCCAAACAAGGGCCATGCCCAGTGTGGAGGCGCTGATGCAGCAGGCGACGGCCAGGATCGAATGACGGGTGGCCTCGTCGATGTCGCGGAGGATGGCCATGGTGCGTTCTCGCGGCAAAATGTGCGTCAACGGATAGTGATATTCTATCAGATCTGACGCCCCGTTTCAGGGGCTGCTACGCAATCGAGAAATGCCGTCGCAAAATAGCGGCTGTAAAGGAGGTCCGCAGATAGAAGGCCCGGGGATTGGTGAGCATTGATTCGCCATCGGGGCCGACGCTCCAGGTGGTGCTGTCGGCGGATTGGCCCTTGGGCCGGATCTGGAGGGCCTCGCCGTCGGCGGCGGTGATGTCGTCGACGTAGCCGCGGCGGATGACGTCCATGTGGTCGCGCCAGTCCGCTCTGAGAACCCGCTTTTCGTCGTCGCTGGGAGACCACAGGTGGGGGGTGCCGATGAGTCGTTCGGCGATCGAGGGTTGGTCGTCGAGAATCGGGATCCACAGGACGGTCGACAGTTTGGCGCGCGCCGAACTGGTCGCCCAGTTCGTGTCGTCGGGATGTTTGAGCGGGACCGAACAGACGAAGGTCGTCTCCCGGGGCCGGCCATTTCGATCGACGGGAATGGTTTTGAGTTCAATGCCGAGCTGCGAGAAGTCGGCACAGGAGGCATTGGCGGCGTCGGCGCCCAGGATATCCTCCAAAAGGCGGCCGATCCAGCCTTTGTGACGGCGCAGATCATCGGGGACCGGCCGGTCGAGGCGACGGGCGAGGTGGGCGATTCGGAGCCCGGCGATGTCGCGGGCCCGCCGGCGCAACTCGTCAATTGTCGTAGGTGGTGTCGTCGACATCTCGGAGACGACGGTAAATGAGGATTGGCCAGATGAGAAGCGGGCACCGGATGGGATTTCGACAGGTTGTCGCGAGGAGCGCCACGGCTGGATGACGCAAAATTTGGATTGCTCTATGCGTTGTGTATCATGGAAGGACGACGGTTTTGTGACAACCTGTCCGGAGATACCACCCTAATTTCACGGGAACATGGCGCTCGCGTCGCGTCGTTTTGCTGTGAAGATTTGTACGCCATGAACCTACGATGTCGGCTCGCGTCATCGGGACCGGGGAACGGCACGATTGATCGCTAAGGATGTGGAATATGGAAGATGAATCAGAAATGACAACGAAACCGTCGATTCTATTTGTCGATGACGAGCGCAGAATCGGGGTATTATTTGAGCGATTGGTCGGTGCTCGCGCCGAGGTTCAGACGGCGTCGTCGGGGCGCACAGCAATGGAATTGATCGAAGAGCACGACTACGACGCCGTGGTCTGCGATCT
>CAYUPT010000706.1:0-2366 GCA_964446725.1 uncultured Bradymonadales bacterium
GGGACCTTTATCGGCGATCAGGTCCGGCGCCTGGTCATGGATCTGCACCACTACCAGGACCAATTTGTCGACAATATTAACAGCCTGCGCGAAACGGTCGCCGAACTCCAGGCCCGCGTCGAGAGCTATCTGGAGCCATTTCGGCGCGAGGGTGAAGGCATCGCCCCTGCCGATGATGGCAGTCAACCAGTGGAGCGCATCGAGGTCTTTGCCGAACAGGGCGGCGCCGATTTCTGGGCGACGGCCACCGACTTTTTGGCCGGCGGACTCACCGGCTTTCTGGGCATCGTCGCCCAGACGGTGATGTGCATCTTCGTGTTGGTCTTTATTCTCGCCCAGGGCCCGGCGCTGCACGAGCGAATCGTCAGTGCGACGGCCGGTGAGATCGAACGCCGACGCAAGGCCGCTCAGACGATCCTCAACAACGTCAACGACGACGTCCAGCGCTATCTATTCAACCGCTTTGCCACCAATACCTGCGTGGCCATTTTGGTGGGGTTGATCTTCTATCTTTATGGCCTCGATTTCGCGTTTTTGCTCGGTATCTTTGCCGGACTCTTCAACTTCATTCCCTACGTCGGTCCCATCATCGGAAGTGTCTTCCCGGCGGCCGTCGCCTACGTCCAGTTTGGCGAGTTACAGGCCGTGTTCTGGTGTGTCCTCATCTACGCCAGTGTCACCGGGCTGGAGGGTAACCTGGTGACGCCCTACGTCATCGGACGCCACCTCAAACTCAATAGTCTCGCCGTGCTTCTGTCGGCGATTTTCTGGGGTTGGATGTGGGGAGCAATTGGACTTCTTTTGGCGATCCCCATCGTGGCCACCATGAAATCGGTCTCCGAAAACGTCGACGGACTCGGCGGGCTGGCGGCCTTTTTACGGGGTTAGCCGCCGACCGATCGCTTCCGTTAGAACCGTCCACTCAAGGTCCCCAGCATCCCCTCACCGTCGGCGGTCGGCTGTATCCCGAGCGACGCCGAATCCGGGCGGTATTCATCGCCATCCCAGTTTCGAGTCAGATACCCGGCCGTCAACAGGCCTCCGGCGGCCCCCAGTGTCACACCGGTGGCCACCACTTGCGAATTGACATCATCGCCGACGGCCAGCACCGGAACCGCAGCACCGACGAGTCCACCGAGCAGTCCCGATGCTGACGTAACGGTCACCCGTCCTCTCGACATCGGAACCTGCGAAGCCAGTGCCCCGCCTCCGACGCCTCCCGCCACAGCCGTCATCATAAGTCCAACTCGACCCGCCTCACGAGACACATTGGCCTCCAGTACACCGTCTCGGATAATGGTGTAGAATATTCCGGCCCACAGTCCGGATTGATTGACCAAGCCGACATCACCGGCCGTCGCGCCCGTCAGGTTAGATAATCCGTATCCCAGGCCCATTCCACCGAGCTGTCCGACCAACATCGTTCCCGCCACTCCCCGCCCGTCGGTCCCGGCCAAATCCGAGGCCATCAGCCCCAACCATCCGCCCCACAGCACACCGGAATTGAGGGCACTGGCCTGGCCCGGTGTAATTCCCGTCTCATGGGTCGCCAGCAGTGATGCCCCCAGCCCCGTCGCGGCTCCCAGTGTCACGGCACTGAGCGCTGCCCGTGGGGACTGGCAATCGGCGATAACGCACAACTCTACTCCTGCCACGATCCCGTGAATCGTCTGAAAACCGACCAATTCTGCGCGGGCAAGTCCCGTCGGCTCCTCGACGCCCAGTCGATCGAATCCGGCACCTTCTGCCGGCTCCTCATTCGTTTCCGTTGCCTCCGACTCCTCACCGACAGCGGTGTCGGCTGTCGCCGTCGACACCAGCCCACAGAAACTGACCAGTACAACCCCAAATATTACGGACCAACGTCTCAATTCTGCCATAACCATTCTCCCATTATTCGTCACCAATCACTGCGCGTACCGTACGGAAATTGAAATCTCGTCACAATTCCCCGACGACATCGACCACATCTTGCGTTCCCCGACCTGATCGCGCCTCAAGCAACATAACCGAGCGTCCCTGAGGATACTCGACGACTGCAAGGATTTGCCCCCTGTCGCTGTCGCCGCGCAACGGTGTCACCAGACTTCGGCACTATCAAAAGAGGGGTTTCCGAGTCACCGCTCTCCGAATCACGTATCGGAGCCCGGCAGCCCCCGCTCCCTGCGCCACCGCCCCCTGTCAGTTCGGGCCATAAGCCGTTGAGTCAGACCCGACGCTCTGCAGCACCGCAAGGCCCCGATATGATCGGGCCATAAGCTCTGTGAGCCCGAGCCTGCGCCCTGCGCCGCCGCACGGCCACGATATGCCCTGTGCTATCGGTCAATAAGCCCTGTGAGCTATAACTCCATTGCTCCACAACATCA
>CAYUPT010000707.1:0-2358 GCA_964446725.1 uncultured Bradymonadales bacterium
CACGCTGACACTCGGCCTGCTCATTGTGACTGGGCCCATCGTTGAATGAAGAGCCCGATCCCGGTGTATTTTCTCCGCCGCAGGCGGACCCGAAGATGGCCAATAAAGCGGTCACGAATACGACGAGTAACGACTTCATTTCAGTCCCTTTATTATTGACACAATAATGATGGCCCGACTCGGCATGACCCACACCAGCACGATTGCCCGTCGCCGGGGTGATGTCCGGCGGCAACGAACGCAAACGAGCGAATACCATCTCGCAAACCCCGCCCACTGAACGTAGTGAATTACGGGCAGGTTGCAGGATAACGAACATCATCGGTGAGTAAACCCGTCGCTCCCTCCGCTCCATCGACGCTCCCGTCCCGAACGTTGGCCGGGATATGCGGTCATACCCCCTGATTTCGCGGGGCGCGGCCCCCCCTCCATTACCGCCCGTATGCCGTTCGGCACAAAAAGTGCACAAACGGGACACAAAACTTTCATCTCCAGATCACAGCCAGACCATATCGGCTCTCTATATTCCCCGATGAATTGAGGCAATTGCCTTGTGACCACCGGAGAGACCGATGAATTCCATTCCACCGCCGTCCCGACGCAATCGGGAACCCAGGGGATGTCCGAAGGCCGCCCCCTGTGACGACTGGCGAGTCGCCCTCCTTGTCGCCGCCGGCCTTGTGATCCTGTTGTACGACCCGGCGATGTGGCTTGCCGAAACCTGGGCCGATTCCGGTTACGACAGCGCCGGCGGCCATCTATCTGTCGTCGTCGCCGGCCTGGCGGTCTGGAGTATTACCAGTGCTGTGCGCGACGACGCCGGCGCATCGACGATTCCCTGGGAATGGCTCGGCACGGCGGCCGTCCTGCGACTGGCAGGCCACCTGTTGGCCATCCCCTATATCGGTGCCGTCGCGATTCCAATTGGCGTCTACGCACTGGGCCGACTGGCCGGCCTCCATCTGCGCCGCCGCGCCGTATCACCGGGTTGGTTGGCCGTTTTGGCCGGGCTGACGCTCCCCGTCGAACACGTCCTCAAACGGCTCTTCGGCCATGGGCTCCAACAGCGGGCCGCCGACGGAAGCTGCCATCTGCTGGGCGCGATCTATGACGACGTCACCTGCGCTGGCCTCGACATCGCACTTCGCGGCCGCGAGCTCTTCGTCGACCTGCCCTGTTCGGGCGCCCGCACTCTCGTTTTATTCTCCATCGTATTCGCCGGACTCGCCGCCGTCGTTCGCCCCCGGGCCTGGCGAGCCGTCGCCGGGTTTGGACTCGTCGTATTCGTCGGATTTGCCGTCAATGCGCTGCGGATCGCCCTGTTGACCGCCGGCCTCGCCCACGAGCCGTCGCTCGGATTCGACGTCATGGAGCATCCCTGGCACATGGCCGTCGGACTGGCCTGCCTGCCGGTGGGACTCGTCCCGCTGGTCGCCTGGGCGCGATGGGCCCGTCGCCCCCGGCCCGTAGCCGGGACGGCCCCCCGACTCCGGGCCCCGGCTACGGGTTATGTAAAAATGGCGACCGTCGCCCTCATTGGCGCGTCCGTCGCTCTCGCCGTCTCCGTCGTCCCGCAATTTCCCGTTCACACCGCCGAGAGCGCCGACGCCATCGAACTGCCGGCAGGCGTCGGCGGCCATCCAAAAAAACCGCAAGCCCCGGGCCCCATCGAACGCCGATATTTCACGCAATACGGCGGCGCTATCGCCATTGCCGACTACGGGCCGCACACCCTGATCGTCACCGAGACCGACGCTCCACTGCGCCACATTCACAGGCCCGACCAGTGGCTCGGCAACGCCGGCTTCACCGTCGAAAAACTCGGTCACACGCCCGGAGTCCTTCCCGCCGACACCTACCGCGTTGAGAGACCGGACAGTCGCGTCCGGCGCCTCGACGTCACCTACGTCTCCGACTGTGGTCGCATCGCGACCAGCGTCGCCGAAGTCCTCTGGCACTGGTGGTCGGCCCCGGAGACGACCTGGCGAGCCTATCTTCGGCTCCATCCCCTCGACACCTCAGCGAGCCATCTCGCCGACTTCGACCGACAGATCACCCGATTTTTCGAAATTAATCCAAACAGTCATCGCTAATTCGAATCGCTCATTCTGACTTGTTTACTGAAAAGGAACGACCCATGACATCGTCGACCCAACGTCTCGTCGCCATCATCCTCGCTTCGTCTTTCGCCCTGTTGACCTCCTTCGTCGTCGCCGGAGTCGTCTGGGACGTCGTCCCCTTCGGTACCGACGACTCAAACGACCGCACTGTCTCCACCGAATCCTCCGAGCCCCCGGCTCCGACGTCTCCGCCTCCGGAAATCCCCGAGGAGCCGCAAGAACCCGAGGAACCGCAAGA
>CAYUPT010000708.1:0-2351 GCA_964446725.1 uncultured Bradymonadales bacterium
CGATCGCAGATCGGTACAAGGGGGGCGCCGAGGGGCTCACATACCTGCAGACGCAGGTCGCGGGCCTCACGGAAAGCGTCGGGGTCATGCGAAGTTGCCAGTGAAGTTACGCGAAGTACGGAAGGCAAAATGGCACAACAACAAGAGTTGCAGCGCGACCTCGGATTGTGGTCGATTATCGCCATCAGTATGGGGGCGATGATCGGAAGCGGAATCTTTATTTTACCGGGGTTGGCGATGGCCGAGGCCGGACCGTCGGTGATCCTGGCCTTCGTGCTGGCGGCGGTGTTGGTGGTTCCGGCGGCGATCAGCATCGCCGAGTTGGGCACGGCGATGCCCGAAGCCGGGGGAGATTATATCTTCATCGAGCGCGGGATGGGCCCCGGCGCCGGGACCATTGCCGGACTCGGCACCTGGTTGATGTTGATGTTCAAGGGGGCACTGGCGCTGGTGGGAGGGATGTTCTATCTCAAAGCGGTCATGACTCTGCCCAGCGTGGAAGCGGTGGCGGTGGTCATCGGCACCATTTTGATCGCCGTCAATGTCTTCGGGGTCAAACAGACCGGGAATCTCCAGACGATCATGGTGATCGTCATGGTCCTGATTCTCGGCGTGTTTGTATCTGTAAGTCTCATTCAGGTCGAAAATCAGCACTTCGAGGGGTTTTTTGACGAGGGCACCGGTGGGCTATTGGCGGCGACGGCGATGGTGCTGGTCTCGTACGCCGGTGTCACCAAGGTCGCCGCCGTCGCCGAGGAGATCGAAGACCCGGGGCGGAACCTTCCGTTGGGTCTGCTGTTGTCGCTCGGCTTTACGACCCTGTTATATGCCCTGATCGTCTTTGTGCTGGTCGGCATCGTCGACGGTGAACACTTGGCCGGTTCCAATGTCCCGATGGTCGACGCCGTCGAGCCCTTCTTCGGGACCATCGGTGTGGTGTTGATCGTGGTGGCGGCAATGCTGGCCCTTATCAGTACTGCCAATGCCGGGGTGTTGACGGCGTCGCGCTACCCCTTTGCGCTGAGCCGCGACAAGTTATTGCCGGAATTTTTCGGCAAAGTCCACGACGACCTGCACACGCCGGTGACCGCCATTTTGATCACCGGTGGAGCAATGCTTGCGATCATCATCTTTTTGCCCGTCGAAGACATCGCAAAAACGGCCGGCTCCTTTCAGATCATCGTCTATATTCTGGTCAATGTGGCGCTTATCGCCTTCCGGGTCACCGATCCGGTGTGGTATGAGCCGGAGTTTAAGGCACCGCTTTATCCCTGGATTCCGCTGTTCGGCATTGTCTCGGGCCTTGCGATTTTGACGCAGATGGATCTGATGCCCCTTATCGGTGGAGTCGGAATCATCGTCCTCGGCTCGGCATGGTACATGTATTACGGCAAGCAGCGGGTGGAGCGCGAGGGCATTTTGGGCGAGGCACTGGCGACGACTATCGATGTGGAAGCGCCGCCGGAGCGGGCCTATCGCGTCGTGGTGCCCATCGCCGATCACAACAATCTTCGAGGGCTGATTCGGACCGCCGCCGCCAGCGCCTCGCCGCATGCCAACGCGGAACTTATCGGCGTCAATGTGGTCACCGTCCCCGACCAGACCTCGCTTGCTCAGGAGGTCTCATCGGAGGTCGAGCGCATGGAAAAGCAGAAGGCGATACTCGAAGAGGCCGTCGACATTGCCGCGGAGTTTGGCATGACGATGCGAACCCATCCCATCGTCGGTCGCGATATTTCGGATGCCATTTTACACGTCATCGAAGAGGAGGAGGCCGACGAGGTCATCCTTGGCTGGAAGGGCAAGCGCAATAAGCGGGACCATATTCTGGGCTCGATCATCGATCCCGTCGTCGAACAGGCTCGCTGCGAAGTGACACTGGCAAAAATCAAGCACGAAAACGTCGGCAATACCGTCGCCTTTGTGACCGACGGGCCCTACGCGAAGGTCACCATTATCCGGGCCGCCGAGTTGGTCTCTCGTGACGAGGAGGCAACGTTGACGCTGTCAACCATCGCCCAGCCCGACGGAGAATCCAGCGAGGAGGAGCTCATCGAACAGCGGCGTCAGCTCATAAAGGGCGTTGTCGACCAGATCGAGCTCATCGATATCGGCGACTATACCATCGATGTCGTCATTGCCGACGATATCGAGGAGGCATTGGTCGAAAAAGCCAAAGGCTTTCAGACCGTCTGCATCGGCGCCACGCGCTCCAAGACCGTCGAACGAGTGCTATTCGGCACGATCCCGGAGACGGTCGGCGAGCACGCCGACGGCAATGTGATCATCGTTCAGGGCGAAGATTTGAGTCGGCGATCGCTGTGGACGGTCCTCAAAAGTTGGTGGAATTC
>CAYUPT010000709.1:0-2350 GCA_964446725.1 uncultured Bradymonadales bacterium
CAATCTTGTAGCCGAGCATTTTGAGCTTCGGGAATTCGATGCCGGTCAGGTGTTATTTGAGCGCGGAGACGCCGTGGATACGGTCTGGCTGGTCGTCGACGGGTCGGTCGGCGTCGGAGTGCCCGATGGAGACGGGGATACGCGCATCGTGGACACCCTGGAGGCCGGTTCCTTTGCCGGTGTCAGTCCATGCGCGCTGCAGCAAGCGGCGACGGCGACCTGTCGAGCCCGAACCGACGTGGTGGTGTACTCGATGGAGGGTGAAATTTTCCGGGAATTGATGTACGGAATTCCGGAAGTTGCCGAGGCCGTGCGACAACTCGTCGAGACTCGTCAGAGTCGAACGCCGAGTCTGGCTGGAAGCCGCGCGGTGTCGGAACGGGTATAATGCACGGCACTTAGTCAATTTCGCGCCGCCCGCCGGGACATCGAGCCATCATGAAAGACCTGTCTTCGACGATCTGGAATCTATTTCGACTGGTCCTGGCACTGGGCTTTTTCGGCCTTCT
Source organism: uncultured Bradymonadales bacterium (assembly GCA_964446725.1). Taxonomy (GTDB): domain Bacteria; phylum Myxococcota_A; class Bradymonadia; order Bradymonadales; family Bradymonadaceae; genus SLJM01. Next base: position 510 of record CAYUPT010000709.1, read on the forward strand.
GGTGGTGGCGGTGCTCTATATGTTTCGCGGCGAGATGGAGGCCGCGGCGGCGATGGCGGCGCTGATGAGTGCCGTCTTTTTTTCGATCAATGTCACCAATTTCTGGCAGTATCGGTGGGAGGATGCCGACCGGGGCTCGAAGGCGGTGATCATTGCCCCGGTGGTCTTGTCGCTGGCGGCGCTGGGTGTGTCGTATGTATTGGCGGCGCCTTTTGGGTTTTCGGCCGTCGGGGTAGTCGTCGTCTTCTGGTTTATGGTCACGCGCCAGCGCTCGGATCTGCGCTTTTCCCGGGTTCCGGTGCGACTGGAGATGGACGACGAGGGGCTTCGCTCGATGTACGGCGGCATGCAGATGGATTCCGTCGCCTGGGCGGATGTCGTCGGCGTCGCCGTGGCCACCGAGGCCGACGGTCCCTTCGAAGACGATCTATTCTTTTTTCTGATCGAAGAGGACGGAGAGGGTTGTATTGTTCCCAACAGCTACGCCACGGACCTGATGAAGCGCCTCCAGCGACTCGACGGATTTGACAACGAGGCGCTTATCGAGGTCGGAACGGGAACCCAACAAGAGCCGCGCACGATCTGGGAGGGGCAAGCCGGCGACGCCGAAGTCTGTGGAGAGAGCCTCGACGGGTAATCGCCGGTCAACTCGCCCGGGCGTCGGATTCCGGGGCGTCGGGTTCGTCGCTGGGTCCGCCGGCAGCGGGGCTGTGTGGGCGCCCGGACGACACCGCCGGATCGCCGTTGTCACCGCCGCTGCTGTTGTCGCGGTCGCCGGCGTCCGTCGGCGACGGGAGTGTTTTTTCGCCGGTAAAGAACATCACGGCGCCGTAGGTCTCAAAGCGCACTTCTTCAAAGCGGGTGGAGCGGACTTCCCGGAGTAAAAATTCGGGGCTTCGCAGCATCGGATAGATGCCGTAGCGCTCGTATTGCTCCAGAAAGGCGTCGGCCACATCGGTCTGGGTGCGGACCAATGCGCTACCCGAAAAGAATCCGTCGTCTTCCAGGCAGCGGTGAAATTCAGCCAGGACACCGGCCCGGTCGGTAAACCCGTGAAGTCCATTGAGACTCTGGAGGCTTCGTACGGCACCGGTGCGCAGCGGAAGGTTGGTGTAGTCGGCGCGGATCAACTGGTAGTCGGCGGGGATGTCTTCCAGCCGTTGTTTGGCCTTGTGAAGCATATTCCAGGACTTGTCGATGCCCAGAATCAATGCGTCGTGGTGGGGGGCGACGACAGGTCCCAGGGCAATCCCGGTACCGATGGGGACTTCGGCGTAGACGCCTCCCTGAGCGCGGCCCAGGGCCCGGTTTTCGTGGTCGACGTAGCGCAGCGGACTGCAGCGCCAGATCGCCATGCTCATCAACGGAGCGACGAAGTCGTAGACGCCGGCGATGACATTGGCCAACGTTTCGGTGCGATAGCTCCCGGGGTTCGGTTCGTTGTCGGGGGCCACGAGGTCCGGGATACCGTCGATGATCGGGTAGTGCTGGCCACAATCTTCACAGACGAGATCGGGGCGGCGACGACTGCCCAGTGTCATTTCAGCGTCGTGGTCACAGGAGGGGCAGCACAGTTGTTCGAGCACATTTCGCCGAAGCATCGCGATATCCTGCTGCGAGAAGTGAGTGCTTGTGGAACAGGGCCTACGAGCTTGACTGTTAACACAATCGACGCCGGGCGGCTACTGCTGGCCTTCGAAACTGCGCCGGGGGCGTTGGGCGGTGCTAAACGACGAAGGCTGTGTTGCGGCTTCTCGTCGATGCAAAGGTATCGCCTCGTCACCGAACCGTGCCCTTGTTATCCAGTCCTCGCCGGGAGTATCTACGTGGTTTCGGCGGTC
>CAYUPT010000710.1:0-2343 GCA_964446725.1 uncultured Bradymonadales bacterium
TCAAAATCCCGTACCACAGCGATACGGAGACATCGACGTCCCCCACCGAAAACAGGCGCATTCCTCTTCGCTGCAAAAGCATGGCGTACTCCCGGCTGTACTTCGGTCTCGACTCCAGACACTGCTCGACGGCGGCGTCAGCCATCGTCTCTGCGCCGGGTCAACTCCACGCCGACCCACTTGGGGGTGCCGACGACGTCGGGGGCGTGTTTTCGGATGCGGACATTGACCTGACGCACCGCCGCATGGCGCTGCAGGGTCTTGTCGGCGATGTCGCCGGCGAGCTTTTCGACGAGAAAGCGGCTGGCCCCGCCGATGACCTCATCGACGATGCCCGCCAGGCGTCGGTAATCGAGCGTCTCGTCGAGTTCGTCGCTTCGAGCCGACGACTCGTCGTCGACCTCGACTTCCAGGTCGACGCGAAAGGTACGACCGTCGCGCCGCTCCTCGTCGTAGACGCCGTGATGGCCCTGGTATTCCAGTTGTTCGACAAAGATCTTCATCGACGTATTCCTATCTCTAGGACGCCGCCTTTTCTTTGCGCAGGCAGCACTTTTTGTACTTCTTGCCGCTGCCACAGGGGCATGGGTCGTTGCGACCGACCTTCGGCAAATCGCGCTCGAAGGTATCCTGTCCGCCGTCATCGCCGGCCTCGGCGCCGGCACTTCCGGAGCTGGAGCGATTGAGCTGAATTTTATCGGGCAGCTGCTCTTTGGCCTCCGGCTGTTCCTGAAGGGCCTCGGGGGTTTCAATTTCGACTTTGGAGACGAATTCCACGACGTTGGTCTTGATGTTGGAGATCAACTCCAGAAACAGGTCGTAGCCGCGCTTTTTGTACTCCTGCTTGGGATCCTTTCGCGCGTAGCCACTCATGCGAATGCCGTCGCGAAGCTGCTCCATGGCCTGCAGGTGTTCGCGCCAGAAGCGGTCAATGGCCCGCAGATAGCGGTTCTGGATCTGGTCTTCCAGAAGGTCGCGACCGGTGACCTCCTCGACGTCGTCGCTCTGTTCCCAGTCTCCGCCGTCTTCGGCCTGTTGTTCGGCGTCTTCGGCGGCCTGTCGGCGTCGCTCGTTGAGCTTTTCGGCGATCTCGTCGAATTCGGCCTCTTTGCCGTCGAGTTTGGCCTGAATCTCAGACCAGACCTTGCGCTCGATGGAGTCTCGTCCCGACAACTCCTCGAATTCAATGTCCAGATCAAAGACCTGCTCAAGGCCCATGCTCAACCCGTCGAGGTCCCATTCGTCGTAGCGGACCTGACGCGGCGCGTAGTTGTCGATGGTCGTCAGCGCGACGTCCTCGAAGAGATCGAGGGCCATTTCATACAGACCGCGGCCCTCGTCGTCTTCTCCGCCCAGCACGTGGCGGCGCATCTCGTAGATCGTCTTGCGCTGGACGTCCATAACGTCGTCGTATTCGAGCAAGTTTTTGCGGATATCGAAGTTTCGGCCCTCGACCTTCTTTTGTGCCCGCTCCATGCTCTTGGTGACCATGCCGTGCTCGATGGGCACGCCCTCCTCGAATTGGACGACGTCCATAATCTTACCGAGTTTCTCGGCGCCAAATAGCCGCAGCAGGTCGTCTTCCAGCGACAGAAAGAAGCGACTGGCGCCGGGCTCGCCCTGACGTCCGGCGCGACCGCGAAGCTGATTGTCGATACGCCGCGATTCGTGGCGCTCGGTGCCGATGATAAACAGGCCGCCGGCGTCCATGACGTCCTGGCGCTCCTGCTCGCATTGTTTGCGATACTTCTCGAGGGCCTGTTTGTACTCGTCGCTGTAGTACTCCGGCTTTTCCGGATCCGGGGTATAGGGCGGGATATCGGGCTCTCCGACCTCGTCATTGGCCAATTCTTCGGGATTTCCGCCGAGTACGATATCGGTACCTCGACCGGCCATGTTGGTGGCGATGGTCACCGCGCCCTTGCGGCCCGCCTGGGCGACGATATCGGCCTCGCGATCGTGGTGTTTGGCGTTGAGGACCTCGTGCTCGATCTTTTTGCGCTGGAGGACGTGGCTGATGGCCTCCGACTTGTCGACACTGGTGGTACCGACGAGCACCGGCTGGCCGCGCTCGTTGCACTCCACGATCTGGTCGACGATGGCGTCGAATTTCTCGCGATGGGTCCGGTAGACCAGGTCGTTGTGATCTTTGCGGATGACCGGTTCATTGGTGGGAATGACGATCACATCCAGATCGTAAATCTCGTGGAATTCCTCGGCCTCGGTCTCGGCGGTGCCTGTCATACCGGCGAGCTTATCGTACATCCGAAAGAAATTCTGGAAGGTGATCGTCGCCAGCGTCTGGTTTTCGTCCTTGATCTGGACGCCCTCTTTGGCCTCCAC
>CAYUPT010000711.1:0-2343 GCA_964446725.1 uncultured Bradymonadales bacterium
TTTTATCGGACCTGGTCCGACATATCGATCTGGACGTGTCTATCGATTTTCTGGGGCTATCGAGCTACGGCAGCCGCCGCGAGACCAGCGGGGTGGTGCGAGTGGACTCCGATCTGTCGATGCCGATCGAAGACCGAAATGTCTTGATTGTGGAAGATATCATCGACACCGGGTTGACCATGAACTACCTGCTTGAGAATCTGGAGACCCGGCACCCCCGGGCAATTTCGGTCTGTAGCCTGCTCGATAAACCGGAGAATCGAAGCGTGGAAGTCCCCATTGACTACCGCGGTTTTGAGATTCCCGACAAGTTTGTCATCGGCTATGGTCTCGACGACGCTGAATTTTCGCGGCATATCCCCTATGTTGGGGTGGTCCCGACGCCGGACGACAATGCTTGAGCTCGAGAATTCCGTTCGTCGTCCCTCAACGAAGACCGCGCGGCGCAGGTCGGTTGGCGCCAGACAATGTACTGCAACGACTCGCAGATTAGGTAAGTAGGTTTCAATGGAGAAGCTCATGGCAAAGACGAGCAACACAACGCGCACTGTCGAACTTCTGGCAGTTGCCGTCGCAATGGCAGCAATGGCTTTGGCACTGACCGGTTGCGAGACGGGCGACTGGGACGATCCGGACTACGTGGTATTGCAACTCGAAGAAGGATCGACGACGCAAAAGCACCAGGCGATATCTCAGCTTCGCCATATCCCGGACGAATACCGGGCGGAAGCGGCGGCCGTCGCCAGTGAGCTGTATCTGGAGGAACCGCGGATGCGCTCCGATATCATGCAGCGCCTGATTGAATGGCGGCTGCCGGAGGCCACCGATGCGTATCTCGAAGAAGTCGCCGGCGACCACGCCGGCTACGGAGCTGCAGCAGCGCGAACACTCGGCGAGCTAGAGGCCGAGGAGACGATTCCCGATCTCATCGAGATCTTTGGCGAAATCGCCGACCACGACCGTCAGGCGGGAATCCTGCGCGGGCTGTCCCATATGCCCGATGCCGGTGCTCTCGACCACGCCGTCGGGGTCCTGGACCTGGACGTCGATAATTTCCCGATCTCTCTTCACCGGTCGGCCTGCTACTACATCGGCGCTCTGGCGGCCGAAGAGCCGGAGGCGATCACCGACGAAGTTCGCCACAAGCTGGCCTATGCGCGGATGTTGATGAGCGAAACCGGCGGGACCGTCGACGAGGCCTGTGGTCTGGCCATCCAACAGGTTGGCCACGCCATGATTCCCGAGCTCAAGTTGCTGTTTAACGAAGAGCACGAAGAGGTCCGCCGTCTGCTGATGATGTACGATGATCCCCTCGGCGACGAACACTTTACGCAAAACGAAGCCAAACAAACGGCGGTCGAACACCTCTCGGCGATGCGCGCTCCGGAGGCCGTCGAATTGTATATCGAAGAATTGGAGACGGAAGTCGAAGAGCCCGACCTCGTCAGCGCATCTCGTCCGGCCTGGCGTCACACCCAGAGCAGTATCATCAACGAGATGTTGTTCGGCCTCGGTGATATCGGAGACCCGGAAGCACGACCGGTCTTGGAGCGCGTCGTCCAGGGCGATACCTTCGGCGACGAATGGGAAATTCTGATGACGCCGGCCGCCGGATTCCAGATGTTGCAGGATGCGGCGCGTGCATTGGCGCGACTCGGAGACCGCGACGCACGGTCCACACTGCTGGAGATGACGGACGCTGAAATCTTCCCGCCGATGGCCCGCGCGTTTCAGGCGGCCGAAGAGCGAGATGAGCCGATTCCATTGACCGAGCAGTTGAGACCGCAGTGGTTGGCTGCCCAGGCTTTTGTCTACCTCGGCGAGGCCGACGATCGCTCCGAAATCGAGTCTCTGGCCGACGATATTGAAGACGAAGACCTCAGCGAGAAATTGGAATCCTTTCTCGTGGCCTTCGATGTCATGGATGAATGCGAAGACATCGGCGATGAATCGGAGCGAGCCGAATGTTTCGGTGAGTTTCTCGAACACGATGAGGAACACGCCCGCGAGAAGGCGGCTCTGGAATTGAGTCGGATGTCGCCGGAAGCCGCGGGGCCGGTGGTGGCCAACGCCATTGACACCGACGACCTCGAACTACGCGAGACGCTGACCTTTGCGGCCTACCGGGTCCCGTCGCCGGAACTCTCGGATCGCATCGCCGATATTCTGGATGCCGAAAGCGGCGAGGGCGGATCGGAGTACCAGATCGATCACCACCGACTTCGCATGCTGTATGCCTGGCTTGAAAATCAGGACGCCGACGATGTAGCCGGCAATTGATTTCGGAAGCGATCGTCTGTCACCGCCGCTGCCGACAACCGAGCGGCGGCGGTGTCCGACCCA
>CAYUPT010000712.1:0-2343 GCA_964446725.1 uncultured Bradymonadales bacterium
CGTCGTCAGATCGACGCGGGCGAAGTCGAGCATGCTGTCCAGATAGGGGTCCATATCGCGCACAAATCGGCGCACCGCCGGGTCGCTCCACTCGTCGGTGTACTGCAGCGGTCGGCTGTGGTGGCGAATGATAAACCGGACCCGGTCGGTGGTGTCGTTGTCGAGCTTGAAGCGGTCGGAGATGCCCTCAAAGAGCATCGCCCCTTGTTCTTCGTGGCGATAAAAGGTGACGGTTTCCGACTGTTCATCGACGCGCCGGGTCCAGACCTTGCCGATGTCGTGGAGCAAGGCCGCCCATTTGAGGCCGGCGTCGTCGGGGGCCTGCAGGATGACCTGAAGGGGGTGATCCCAGAGGTCTTTGTGGTGGACGGGACTCGATTCGTGAAAGCCCTTTATCGCCGCCACTTCGGGCAGGATGATCCCCAGAATGCGCACATCGTACAAAAACTCCATGGCCTTTGTCAGATAGGCGCCCTTTAGGACTTTGGTCATCTCCTGGAGCCAGCGCTCGTGGCTGATGTCGAGGATATGTTCGGCGCGGTCGTAGGAGGCCTGGGCGAGGTCGTCGTCGATATCAAAGCCCAGTCGGCTCTGAAATCGGGCGACGCGCAGGATGCGAAGGGGGTCTTCGGCGAGCGTCTCCCAGGGGTCGCCGATGACGCGCAGGATGCCGTCGCGCAGGTCGTCGAGGCCGTCGTAGGGGTCGACGAAATTGCCCTCGCCGTCGATGGCCATGGAGTTGATCGAGAAGTCGCGCCGGCCCAGGTCCTCTTCGATGGTATCGCCGAATTCGACGGTCGGATGGCGGCTTCCCCGCCGGTAGTACTCGTCGGAGCGATAGGTCGTGACCTGACAGTCCTTGGGGTAGCCCTCGTCTTTGGGGCCGTGGAGGACGGCGCCGACGGTCCCGAATTCGATGCCCATATCGTAGTGGGGCAGGTCGGCGTCCTTGATGATCTGCAGTGATTCCTGGGGTCGGGCATTGGTGCAGAAGTCGAGGTCGTCGAGTTCCTCTTCGGGAATTCCCAGCGCCTTGTCGCGGACTGCACCGCCGACGAGGTACAGCTCTTTGCCGGCCTTATCGAACGCATTGAATAGTCGTTTCATCGTCGCCTCTCGGTTGGAGCCAAAATATTGCCCCTCTGGTGTAACGAAAGAAGAGGCCAGGGCGCAATGCCGGAGCCGTGATTGTAGACAATCGCTCATCGTGGTTTTTGCGATTCGGCAGGTCGCCCACTATCGTACACCCGTGCTATCACCATGCATCCGATATCGTTATTGATGCCGCTATCGATGGGCGCTCTACACGTTCAGGAGATGTTATGACGATCCGACGATGGACTGCGATACTCGCTATTTTGATGCTCGTGCACGGGTCGGGTTGTGGTCCGGAGGACGACGATCCGACAAACCAGCAAAACGAGGCTCAGCAAAACGACGACAATCAAGAAAACGACGACAATCAGGACAACGACGATAATCAGGACAACGACGAACGCGATATCGATGATCCGGAAAATGTCTCACAGGCGACCATCGAGCGAGCCGGCGAAGTCCATGCCGCCGGCGTCGATGTAGCCGTCGAGCCCTTTCGGTACAGCTGCGAGTGCGGCTACGAGGACTTCGATTACGACACCGAAGAGGAGTGTCGCCAGGACCGCGTGACCAGTGACGATGAGATAGATGATGATGCGGCATGTTACGAAGATGCCGTCGCCGACTACGACGAGGTTGCTCCGGACGCTGTCTTCGATTTCTACGACTGCCGAATGGATGCCGCCGACGATTTTGGAAGCTGCCGAGATGATGTCGACAGTCAGCACAGCGATATCTGCAGTGATGACGCGAATTCCGAGCTGGACGCCTGCTTTGAGCAATTCAGCGACGACGAAGACGCCTGTGAGGCGGAATTAGACGATGACGCCCGGGACTGGCATGACGGCGTCGAGAGCCGATACACCGACCTGTGCGTCGTCACCAGAGGGTAACCGAGCACCGCGGCGGTGGTGAGCGTCGGTCGCCGTGGCTGCAATTTTGCGAGGCGGCGGTATTCCTTATATGCTCGGTGCCGCGCGCTCAACGAGAGTTTTGAGATCAACTCGGATACAGCAACCAATACATCAGGAGTATTCCATGTTTCGACGTCTTACCATTATCGCAATATTTGCTGCCTTTGGCTTCCTAGCTGGTTGTGGGGATGTCGAAGACGAGGTCGATAACCAGCAAAATCAGGCCGAGCAAAATGACAACGACGAAAGCGTCGACAACGACGACAACGGCGACAACGACGACAACGGCGACAACGACGACAACGGCGACAACGGCGACAGCGTCGACGACGAC
>CAYUPT010000713.1:0-2343 GCA_964446725.1 uncultured Bradymonadales bacterium
ATTCGATGTGTCGCCGCCTACGCTCGTCGGCGCTGGAATCTCGGCGACGAAATCACCATCGACACCGACGCCGGCGTTCACCGTTGTTATGTGGAGCCCCTGCGCGGGGCGCGATCCCGAGTCAGCGTGGACATGGGGGCTGTCGTCGTCGATGGCGACTGTTCACCGGTCGAGGTCGACGGGCGACGATACGACTACATCGGCGTCGACGTCGGCAATCCCCACGCCGTCGTCTTTGAACATCCCGAATTGTCGATCATCGACCGGGTGGGGCGCGCGCTCAATGACGGACACCGGCGGTTCGTGAAAGGCGTCAACGTGGAGTTCGTCGACGCTGAACCGGGCGATGATGGCCGCTTTCAGGCCACGGTCTTTGAGCGCGGCGTGGGGCGAACCGAGGCCTGTGGAACCGGCGCCTGTGCCGTCGCATCCGCCGTCTGGGAGACCGGGCGGGTGGCCGAGGACCGACCCGTCGACGTAGAACTTCCGGGCGGTGTGCTCACCATTGAGCAGCGGGACCAATCGATCTGGATGACCGGTCAAGCCGAGTGGCTATTTTGCGGAACGTGGCGTCCGGACTCGACGTCTGAGTAATGACATCGTACAGTGGTTGACGATTATTAAATCCAAAAAAGGTAGTGTGTCGATGCTAAATCGCGTACTGGTGGTGTTGGGAATAGCGTTGTGGACCGGCGGGTGTGCAGAATCGATGACCCTGGCCGGAAACGGGCTGTCGATGGTCGTTGCCTGTCTTTTGCTGTGGTCGACGGTCAACCTTGGACGACGTCCCGTAGACTCCGGAGAAGAGTGATGGAATGGAGTGAAGTGCTTGATCCCGAATTATCTCCCCGGGAAGTGCTCTGCGAGCGAATTCCGGCGATGCACGCCGACCGCATCGAGCAATTCGGTCGACTCGTCAATACCTCGCTGATCTTCAGTATCGTCCTGGAGGATGCCGATCAGCGTTTTACGGTATCGCTTTCGCCGGAGGGAGCGCGAGCGGTGGAGGGCGATATGATCGATTTTCCCCAGGCGACCCTCCGGGGGCGACTCGACTCCTGGAGTCGCTCCATTGAATTGCTGAGCCAACTGGTAGAACCGGCCGACGAGCAGATCGACCGCGTTGACGGTCAGCTCACCGTCGATGACTCCGTCAAGCGCGGCTTCGAGAAGTTCGATGGAGTCCTGGACATCGAAATTGTCAATATACCGGATGGACAGGGGCCGCTGAGTTTCCAGGTGATCCTCAACGATTACACCGAGCCGTCCTGGGCCGAGACTGCGACGATGAGCGTCGATTGGTCGACCCTCGATGACGTCGCCCATGGGCGCATCAGCCCAGTGGAGGCGGCGCGTCAGGTCCGCCTTCGCAGCTCCGTGGGAATCGCCGTGGACCTCGGCGGGTACTTGATGAACGAATTTGATCTCTGAAAGTCGGTGGTCAGCCGCATTTTCAGACACGGCCTAAACGGACAGCGGACCCCGAACTGAGCGTCGCCAGCCGAGGCTTGCACGGGCGAGCGATGCTCGTTAAGGATGGGCCACCTTCGGTGCTCAACGGCGATGGTTGCACGCCGCGTCCCCTCCCAGAGTAGTTTCTATGATCCTACAACCTCGCGATGTCGGCTGGCTGGAAGTTATTTGCGGTCCGATGTTTTCTGGAAAAACCGAGGAATTGATCCGCCGTCTGACGCGGGCTCAATACGCCCGTCAGAAGGTGCAGATATTCAAGCCGCGGATCGATAATCGCTACGACGATGAAGCGGTCGTCAGTCACAGTGATCAATCGCTGGCTGGAACCGCCGTCGATGACTTCGATGAATTGCGCGAGGAATTGACCCCGCAAGTCGAGGTCATCGGGATCGACGAAGTTCAGTTTTTTGATGCGGAGATCGTCGATTTTTGCCAGAATATGGCCGATTCCGGTCGCCGCGTCGTCGTCGCCGGGCTCGACCAGGACTACCGCGGTGAGCCCTTTGAACCGATGCCCCGATTGCTGGCCGTCGCTGAATACATCACGAAATTGATGGCGATTTGTGTGCGCTGTGGGAATCCGGCGCACCGAAGTTATCGACTCGCCGAGGACCCCCAGCAGGTGCTGGTCGGTTCCGATGAACAATACGAAGCGCGATGTCGGCGTTGTTTTGGAGAGGGTTATCCGTCGTCGGCACCATCGAATGAATCATCCAATGCGGAGAAGTATGCCGATGCGAACACCTCGTGAAGACCTCGAAGTCCTGATAAGTGCCGACGAAATTGAGCAACGCTGTCGAGAACTCGGGGCGGCGATAACCCGGGACTTCGACGGCGAGGAATTGCACGTCATCGGGGTGTTAAAGGGCT
>CAYUPT010000714.1:0-2342 GCA_964446725.1 uncultured Bradymonadales bacterium
GGGGACATTACGCGAGACGTCGTCTTCGACGGTCTCTACGACCAGACCTACGACGGTCGGTACGATATCTCCGTCGGCGTTCAATGAATGGCATGCCGGCGTTGCATCAGCGCACCACAGGTGAGCGCCTATCGACGATGATAATTGTGATTTCGAGATGATTCGTTGCGGCAATGTTGCCCACAGGATGGATCGACCGGTTGAGCGAGCGAGCAATGCTCGAATGTGGACTCGCCACTGGTGGTCGGGAGCAATAATATGAGTAAACAGTGCAGACAAGACATGATGGAGCGTTCGCAGCCTATGATGGGCTATCGCCAGGTGGTGTTGATCACCGGTTTTGTTGTCGCAATGGCAGCTGTGGTTGTGGCGCCGGCAACTGCAACCGCTGGGGGCTATAATTTCGATCCGGAGTGCAGCGCGACGGCCACCGATGATCTCGACCAGGACGAGCCCAACGCGATGTTGATGCTCGACCGCTCGGGCTCGATGGGTTGGAGCTCGTGGTATCCCCAGGAATCGGGAACCAATCTATGGGATGTGGCCGTGGAGGCCATCGACAACGCCGGTGCCACGCTGGAACATGAGTTGCGGCTCGGGCTTGGATATTTTCACACCAGCACGTACATCGTCGAGGAATCGGAGCTGAACAATCACAGCCCGATTATGAGTCATCTCAATAGCGACTCGCCCTACGGCGGAACACCGACTGATGACGCCATTGAGGTGACGGCAAATAGCGATAGCCTTCAGGATGATGAGCGCTCCAGTGGTGGATTGATCATCACCGATGGTCACCCCAACAATCCGGGGGATGCCATCGACGCCGCCTGTGATGCGCGAGACGATGGACACCTGCTGTATTCCGTCGGGCTCGGCGGGGAAACCGATCAGGATTACAACAATATGCTGGCGGCGGCGATGGGCACCGGCTGCTGTGGCGACGATGCGACTCCCGATTGTGACGAAGTCGACGGTGTCGGCGATGATCCCTGTAGCCAGAGCGTCAGCAGCGATAGCTGCGAGGGCGCAGAGCAGGCCGAAGATCCTCAGTCGCTGGAAAATGTGCTTCTCAAGATCAGCGAGGAGATCTCCTGTACCTTCGACATCGATACTTCAAAGCATGACGATGCCGACGAAGCTCCCGACGATCCGAATGCCGTCAAAGTGGAGTGGACTCAGAATAATGTGGACGTCGAGATTCCCCATCGCAGTGTCGATGGCGAAGGGTGGTATTTTCCCAGCGGCGAGAGTCGGGATCAGGTCTCACTGACCGACGACTACTGCAGTGATATTCGCGGGGGCAATGGCGTCGATGAGGTGCGAACCCAGTTGGCCTGCGACTGTCAGGTCGACGACGGCGATCCATGCACCGTCAATGACCCGGGCTGGGGTGAGTGCGAACAGGGCGCCTTTTCGTGCGACAGCGGCTACGAGGTTTGCGAACCCGTTCCCGTCGAAGAATGCGACGAAGATTGTCCGAATATGGACAACGTCATGGACATGGCCTGCCATGTCGACAATGAGGGCGACATCGGGGAAGACGGCCCGCCGGTCGAACCCTATCACTGGGATGACGAGACCAATCGCTGCAAAGTCGGCGAAGTCCAGTGCAGTGACGACGGAACCCAACCGGTCTGCCAGGGCGTCTACAACCCGATGCCCGAATTGTGCGACGGGCTGGACAATAGCTGTGACGGCAATGTCAATAACATCAACGAAACCTGGAATGACTGGTACAACGGCGAGGGCCAATTCGAAGACGGCGGTGCCGGCGACGATCCGGATCTACAACCCATCGGTGACGACGAAGAAGCCGCCGCCTGTTGGGAACGCGACGACTGTCTTTGCGATAATATCGGTGCCGGCGACCACGCCGGCCGAGGCAATAGTGAGGCCGAGGAATTCGAGGCCTATATGAGCGCCTGGGAGGATTATCCCCAGGGTTGCTACTGCGAAGTCGAGATGTCGCGTTGAGCAATCGGTGAGTCTCCGGGGACTTGTCGTCGGCGAATGAACCGCACCGATTCGCCGGCTTTGCAGAATTGTCACAATGACACGGCGAAAATAGCGCCGGACCGAAGTCCGTCGGTCCGGCGTTTTGTCGTGTAGGCAGGGGTCGAACAGACGGCTGCGGATTCGTCACTCGGGCCACTGTCAGGCACTACGGCAGTGCGGTTGTGGTCGGTCGCTGATGTTTCGTTTTCGCGGGATCGCGATCGGCGAGGCGGTTCCGTTTACAATTATTGACGGGGGCGGCTCCAGTCGCTATCATTGGATGTAACGAAATGCATCGGGAAAGCGAGGAAGTGACGTCGACCGAGGCGTCCGTACCCATAAAT
>CAYUPT010000715.1:0-2332 GCA_964446725.1 uncultured Bradymonadales bacterium
ATACTGTGGACGGTTACCGAATGAATCGCCTCTCGACTTCCATCGAAGGGCTCGTCGTCGCAGCGCACATACCCGATCCCCTCACAAAACACTCGCGATTTCATCTGAGCTACCCCCAAGTTCTGTGCACGTGTTGCCAGTTCTGCGTCACCGACATCGTCGGCCTCCCATCGGCCTTCGTATTCGGCGATGGCCTGGGCGAGTAGTTCGGCAAAGCGCTTCTGCCGGTCCTCGGCCCCACAGAACAAGACCGCTCGGGCAGAAAAACAGCCCTGTTGATGCCACATCACCACATCTCGAGCGGTGCATGCGGCGAGTTCATCGAGGTTGGCAGCCCCATCATCGTCGATGACGACCAGCGAGACCCGGTGCCCGTATCCGACAACCCGCCCACCGGAGCCCAGTTGGCGCCGTATCTCGTCGATCGTCTGATCGCCTCCACTGGCGACGACCAGTTCCGCGTCGCGCCACTCCTCGCCGGGCTCGATGACCTCCCAGGGGGCCCACCGGGCGACCTGGTGGGCGAAATGGCGTCCGCGCCGGGAGGGACGCACAGCCTGATCGATACCGAGAAGCATGCCGACCAGCACCGGCGTCATGCCCGCTCCGGGAAGAGCCGGCCAGATGTGATGAACTCTCTCCGGCCAGCTCCAGCGGTGGCGATTCGATTCGTCGATCGCCGCCAGTTCTTGCCGTATCGAATGACGCAACAACTCGACATCCCAGGTATGCCAGTGCAATTTCAATCCGGCCCGGGCCATCGCCTCTGGCCAGCCGTCAGCAGCGATGGCGTCCACCACTTCGTCACGGTGATCGCGCAGGGTCCGAATATACCGGGCCGCGGCCTCGACATTCAGTTGCCGCATCATTACTCCCCTGCCTGGACATCATCGTCGAGCCACAGCTCGATGCGACTCTGTTCGGGGCGCCCGTCGATATCGGTCTCCAGTTGCAGCGCATCGACGGCCTCGAGCCACTGTGCGGCCTCTCCGGCTCCGCCCTCGTCGAGCATGGTCCGAATCGTCGCCACATCGAGATACGCTCCCATTCCCCGCCTGGCACCGAGCATCGACTCCACGCCGCGCTCCTCAAAGATTCCCCCCAATGGCTGCGGGCTGCGCATCCACTGCTGGATATGCTCGTTGGCCACCATGGTGTCGACAAACGCCAACTCGTCATCGCTCAAAATCACCGCCCACTCCAGTACTCCGTCATCGAACCAGGCGTACTGAATGGTGTGTTCGCCGGCCTCGCGTTGAAGTCGTCCCCGGCTTAGCTGGGTCAGGGCATTGAGCACCGACTCGATCCCCTCGCGCTCTTCAAATGGCACGAGCACTGCCTCTCGCGTCGTCTCCATCGCCGCCGTCTGCGCTACTCGATCCAGGCCTTCATCTTCAAAAAATGAGTCCTCAATACCGAATACCACCACGGCAAATTGGCCGGTGAGATTCGCAATGAGGTCCTCGCGCAGATCGATGCTGAGCTGGTCGCGCAGCATATCGAGTGCCATATCGAATTGCTGGCGCTCGTGAACATCCAACGTACTTCGCAGCAACTCCACGAGGCGCTCCGGTTGCACCGAAAGGCGCACCACCCCCGGTGCTCCCGGCTTTAACAGGCCTCCCAGATCGGGCAGTGTCGCCCGGGCTTCGCCCAGGTCATCGACGGCACTGGGAAGATCGGCCCGGCCCGGCGTCATCAACTCAATGGACACCGGTCCCGCTCCATCGGCGTAGTCGAGCGTCCAGTACACGGTTCCGATCTGAGCGGCCAATTCATCGATGAGATAGCCCGCCCGGCCCTGCCCCTGGAGTTGTCCGACCACCGACGGGCCATCGATGGCACCGACGATCGATGGCGCCCGCCGCCCCTCGTTGCTCTCATCGAATCCCTGTCGCGTGCGCTCGAGGTAGGCATCGACCTGCCAGTGTTCATCGCCGGTCGACCACATCCGCTGTGCCCAGGGAACACCGTCGGGTTCAGTCATCGAGCCGACGGCAATCCGTCGCCCATCGCTGCTCACCCAGGTCTCGACGCCGCCCTCTTCTGGCGGCCAGTGCCAACCGGCCAGCCGGCGGTCGTCGAAGTCCAGCGCCGCCGGTTCGGTGTCGGTAATCCACTGTTCGAGGTCGGTGTCGCGATCGCCGTCGGCCCAGGCCACCATCGACCACTGGCCGTCGCGGATGGTGGCCACCGCCGGGCCGTCTCCCCAGGCTCCGATCCGCTCCCAGTCGTCGACGTCTCCGACGGCCTCCAGCGAAAGCGGCGTCTGGTCGCCGGCGGCGTCGAGCAATTCCAGCAGTTCATCGAGGCGCTCTGAAAATACGACGGC
>CAYUPT010000716.1:0-2331 GCA_964446725.1 uncultured Bradymonadales bacterium
AGGGCTCCCTCGAGGGCCAGGTGAGCCTCCAGGATGCCGAGGACTTCTCGGAGGTCACGGTCCGTGTCGGCAACGAATCGACCACCACCGACGCCGATGGCGACTACGCGCTGCACTGGCTGGCGGCCGGCGACACCGAGGTTACCGCCGACCACCCGGAATACGCCGCGAAGACCAAGAGTGTCGAGGTCGTCGCCGGCGATATTACGACCCTCGATTTCGAACTGGAACTCGACGACCGCCGCCCGACGATTGATGACGTCGTCATCGAGCCGGCGGTCCTGGTTCCCGACGACGTCGCCTCCATCGACGTCGAGGTCGACAACCCCGACGAGGTATCGCTCGACTACAGCTACGAGGCCACCGGCGGGTTCGATGTTCAGAATATCGACGGCGACTCCGCGGAATTGATTGCTCCCGGTGAATTCGGGATCACCGGCGAGTTGACCGTCGCCATCAGTGACGACGACGGGGTTACGGACGAACGGACCATCGATATCGAGACGCGCGAACACGGCGACCCGACCATCGACTCCATCAGCGCCGTTCCCGAACAATTTCAGCCCGGCGAGACCGGCACTCTCGAAGCCCACGCCTCCTCGCCGCACGACGATGAGCTATTTTACGAATGGAATGCCCCCGACGGTTGGAGTGTCGACCCCGTCGATGAGCCCATCGCCGATGTCACAGCACCCTCGACGCCCGAAGTCCAGGCCGAGATTGAACTCGTGGTCACCGACGAACTCGGCGGCGAGGCGTCGGACATCGTCGAAGTGTCGACGCGCGACAACAATCCCCCGGAAATTACAGAACTCA
Source organism: uncultured Bradymonadales bacterium (assembly GCA_964446725.1). GTDB lineage: Bacteria > Myxococcota_A > Bradymonadia > Bradymonadales > Bradymonadaceae > SLJM01. Next base: position 817 of record CAYUPT010000716.1, read on the forward strand.
GCGCCGATCCCCCTCAGGTTGAGCCCGGCGGAGAAATCGACCTGGTCGCCCAGGCCCACGACCCCGACGGCGACGACATCGACTACAACTGGTCGGCCCCCTCGGACTGGACCTTGACCGATGTCGACGCCGGCAATGCCACATTGATCGCCCCCGACGAATACGAAAGCACGGCCCACATCACGCTGGAAGTCACCGACGAGTACGGTGCTCAAACAAGCGCCGAACTCGTCGTCTCCACCATCACCGCTCAGGGCCCGCAGCTCACCCAGATCAGCGCCGATCCGATGCAGGTCGACCGGGGCGGCACCATCGACCTGGAGGCCACCGCCTCCCATCCCCAGGGGGCGGCGCTGGATTACGACTGGTCGGCTCCCGATGGATGGAACCTCGTCGAAGATGCCTCGCAGCCGGCGACGCCAGCACTTCTGAGCCCCGATGCACCGGGGCAGACGGCGACCGTCGAAGTCACCGTCACCGATCCGCAGGGGCTGGAGGCCATCGGCTCTGTGGTCGTTTCGACATTCGAAAATGCGCTGCCCGTGATTGAGGCTCTCGATGCCGACCCGGCGGCCGTCGTCCCCGGCGATTCCACGATCATCAGCGCCGAGGCCTACGATCCGGACGGCGAAGATCTGAGTTATGACTGGGATGTCCCCGACGATTGGAGCGGCACAAGTGACGATGAGACCATCGAACTCGTCGCCCCCGACGATTACAGCCAGTCGGCCACCGTCAGCCTGACGGTCGACGACGGCTACGATTCGACCTCGGCGACCGTCTCCGTTTCCACGGTCCCAAACCTCGACCCGACCATCTCCAGTTTTACCGCCGATCCCTACGTTGTCGAGCGCCAGGCCAGTTCTGATCTCGTCGTCGATGCCTCCGACCCCGACGGCGGTGCTCTGACCTATAGCTGGGAGGTCGACAATTCGGATTGGATCCTCGATACCACGGACGACGAGGCCACACTCCACGCCCCGGACGGCTACGGCGATATGGTGACGACCACCGTCACTGTCGAAGATGACCAGGGGGCGACGACGACGGCATCGCTGACGGTGCAGACCGAAGAAAATACCGACCCCATCATCCTTGATTTTAGCGCCGATCCAGAGGTCGTCGATCGCAGCGCCGATGCCGAACTCGAAGTCGACGCTATCGATCCCAACGGAGAACCGCTTAACTACGCCTGGTCGACTTCCGGGACCAATGCCGGCCAGTGGGATCTGGTGGAGTCCGGTGAGACGGCAACCCTGACGGCGCCCGACCTGCCCGACGATACCATCGAGGTCACCGTCGTCGTTGACGACGGCTACGGCGGCAGCGCCGACGCAACGCTGACAGTCGTCTCCGAACCCAATAATGCGCCGGTCATCGAGCAATTTCATCTCGACAGCGACGACGTCGACAACGAGTGGGTCTCCCGCGGCGGCGACGCCGAATTGACCGTCGACGTCACCAACGACGACGGCGACTCGCTGACCTACGATTAGTCGGCCTCCGGCGACTGGG
>CAYUPT010000717.1:0-2328 GCA_964446725.1 uncultured Bradymonadales bacterium
GGGGTGACGTAGCTCAGCCACCTCACCTGAACGCCGGTGCCGAAGAATATCGTCGAGAACTCGTCAGTCCAGCAATTCTTCGGCATCCTTTTCGGCCATCTTGCGCTCTGCTTCGCGGGCTACTTCTCGGCCCTCATCGACATCGACGAATGTCAGCAATATGGCGCCGATGATAAAGAAGGCGATAATCGACAAGATCGCCGGACGGCTGGTCTCGGCGGTCAGACCGACCAGGGCGAAGACCGTGGGGCCGATAATACCTGAAAATCGCTCAAAGACAGCGAAGAACCCGAAAAAGCGACCCGATTCAAAGCGCGGGATCATGCTGGCGAATAGCGAGCGCGAAAGCGCCTGGGTTCCGCCCTGAACCATGCCGACCATGGCTGCCAGCGCGATAAAGTGCCATGACTCGGTCATAAAAAAGCCGAGGATGCTGATGCCCATGTACACGAAAAGACCGATGTAGAGCATGGGCTTGGTGCCGAATTTATCGGCCAGATAACCAAATAGGAATGTGAAGGGAATGGCCACGACCTGGACGAGAATAATGGCGCCCAGGAGCATGGTCTGCTCAAAGCCGATTTCGCGGCCGTAAGCACTTGCCATGCGGATGATGGTGCCGATGCCATCGTTGTAAATCAGGAAGGCGACCAGAAAAATAAAGGCATGGCGGTAGTTCTTTAGCTTCCCCAGCGTCTTGAGCAGTCCCTTGATCCCCAGCCTGGCGGCGTCGGTGACCGGCATTGACGAATCGTCGACCTTCAAGGGAGGTTCCGGCACAGTGCGCATCACCGGAATTGTAAAGACCAGCCACCACAATGCGACGCCGACAAATGAGAGGCGCACCGGTGTGGTACTGTCTTCGGCAAAGCCGAATAATTCGGGCTGAAGCACCAAAACCAGGGTCAACACCAGAATGGAGGTGGCGCCGATATAGCCGACGGCAAACCCGGCCGATGAGACGCGGTCGACCTCCTTTTGGCTGGCGATGTGGGGCAGCAGCGCGTCGTAGAAGATGACCGAGGCGTTGGCGCCGATATTGGCGACGATAAAGAGGATCGACGCCAATAATAGATCGCCTTCGTGGATAAAATACATGCCGGCGACGGCGGCGACGCCGAGTCCGGCGAAGGTACCCAGAAGCTTCTTTTTGACGGCGATAAAGTCGGTGATCGCGCCCAAAACCGGGGCGATGGCCGCAGCAATGGCGAGGCCGATGGCCGTGATGGTTGCCAGTCGCTGGGTGGCGTCTTCGTCGGGAAGTCCGGCGGCGGCGACGTCCTGAAAATAGATCGGAAAGATGGCGACGACGATGACGGCGTAAAAGCCGGTGATCGCCCAGTCGTACATCGCCCAGGCCCGGAGTTCCGGTCGGTGAAGGCCCAGTTTTTCGAGGAGTCGTTTGAATCGAGGAGAAGACAACATCGAGACCAACGCGTGGGCAGGGTTACAGCGTGCGGGGGCGCAAAACCTGGACGAGTTCGAATTGGCCGGCCCCGGCGGCATCCGGCCAGTCGTCGCCGGTGCCGTGGAGCAGAGCGGCGTTGGCGGTCATCATACGCTCCCGGCGGCCAGAAAAATAGGTGACCGCCGATTGCCAACCGGGATTGTGGCCCAGCAACAAGACGTCGGTGATGTCGTCGGATGTGGTGGTCAGCGCGTCTTCGATGGCGTCGACACCGGCGAGATACAGCGATTCTTTGAATTCGGCGGGGGGCGCCGGGTCGAAGGCCGGCGCCATGGCCTCCCAGGTCTGGCGGGTTCGCGCGGCGTCGCTGCTCAGTACCAGTTGTGGAATCCAGCCCACTTCCACCAGGCGCTCGGCGATCTCTTCGGCCTCGCGTTGGCCCTTGTCGCTGATCGGGCGTTCGTGGTCGGAGTCGCCGCGGGGGCTTGTGGCGTGACGCATCACGATCAGTCGGCGTTCCATGGCAATACCCGGCGGTGGTGGGATTTATATCAAGTAGCGCGATCCCAGCACATTGTGCACTTCGCTGTCAACGAGATGATTCGCGGCCGGGCCATTTCAGAACCGTCCGCTGCGCGCCGGTAGACCAGAAGTCCTACGGAGCGGAAATTCCCGATATGCCTTGTGTTGTCAGCGAATAGACCTTGTGAGCCAGATAGGCGTTCGAATTCGTCGAGTGCTTTGGAACTGCGAGATCGACAACAAAGTGGCCTCCGCGACATGGTGTCCGGGGACGAATGCCAGTGAGACACCGGGGCTGACATCGCGGCCGCGCTGCAGGCGACGCCGAGCCAGTAAAACCAGACGATGACAGTCGGACTCCGTCGCGTTGCTCCTCGTCCGACCAGGGGATGTCATCG
>CAYUPT010000718.1:0-2327 GCA_964446725.1 uncultured Bradymonadales bacterium
GGCGTCTCCAGCAACCTCATCCCGTCATGAAGCCACAACGCTCCTCCCCAGAGCATGACTCGCTTCTGCGAGTCTGTGGCTCGACTGGGGAGGTGGGCGTCGGCGCTTTCCAGCCGACGGTCGGTGGGGCGTCTCCAGCAAGCAAACAATGGCATGACAACGCTCCTCCCCGACTCGATCGGGGAGGTGGCTGAGCGAGCTATGCGAGCGAAGTCGGAGGGGCGTCGTCAGTTACCTCCACTCTTCAACTGCGCCCCTAACGCGACTGTTCCTCGGCTTCAAAGGGATCGACGGTCGACAAAAAGATGGCGCCGATGGCGTCCAGTTGAATCGATGGGCTTCGAATGCCCTCTTCGAGCGCCGAGACCAGTTCTTCTTCGAGTTCGAGCTGCCGGATCTCGAGGTCCCGCGTGGCGTCGGTGGCCCGGTCGGCGCGGGTGCGCAGCCGGTTGATGCTCTCTTCGGCGCGCTCGACGGCCCGGTCGGCATAGCGGTCGCAGCGCTCGCGAAGTGAGACCTCGTCGGCCAGAATCTCCTGGGCGCGCTGGCGAACCTCGTGGCATGTCGACGCCCAGGATTCGCGGTCGTACATCTTTTCGATGCGCTCCCAGCGTTCGGCGTTGAGGTTGTAGTCCCGGCCGTAGCGCTTGGCGCCCTCCTGATCGTAGGGAAGGTCCAGGCGCTCTTGGATGTCGTCGTCTTCTACCACGGCGCCATCGGAGCGGACCCAGACGGTATTCATCAGTGGCGGAAAGAGCCCGTCGGCGCGAAGTCGGACGGCCTCTTCAGTGATATGTTCGTAGCCCGCCAGGCTGTCGACGGCCTGCTGGATATCGGCTTCCACCAGAAAGTCGAATCGGAAATAGACCTGCGGGTCGTCCTCTAGTCGCGTCCGCGGGCTGTGGCGCCACATCGCGAAACTGGTGCCCCGATCATCCCAGCGGATGTAGTCCATCATGGCCGTGATAAAGGGCTCGCCGATTCGCGCTACGCGGACGTCGTGCGAACAGGCGGTGCCGCGGTCGAAGGTCATCGGATACGACATAAAGCCGTTGATTTCGGGATCGACGGCCACCGAAAAACGACCGAGCAGCTCCCGGAGTGGAAGCAGTGTGGGGTGTTTGGCCGTGCGCTCGGTGCGGTACTCCCAGCGGTGGATGCGCTCGCTGTCGGCGTCGGTGTCGACGCGATGAAATTGCAGGCGATTGCGAATCCAGTCGTAGGCCACGTCCTCCAGTCGGTCGGCGTCGAAGTCGATGTCCCACAGTCGGTCGTAAAATTCCTCGTCGCCCTGCTGGGAGGCCTCCAGTGCGTCCAGTTCATCCTGGGCTTCGACGCGCTCCAATTCGGTGGCCACCTCACCGTCGTCGCCGCCGAGTCGCTCGACGGCGTCGTCGATGGCGTCGAGGCCGTCAAATAAGACGTCGGGCCACAATTCGGCGAGCTGGTCCTCGACGAGGTATTGCAGCGTAGAAATGGAGCGGTTGAAGACGCCAAAACCCTCGCTGTGCAGCCGGGTCAGGGCCGCCAGATACTTCGAGCCGTCGGTCTCGAAGATGCGCGATTCAACGGGCTGGCCGGTGCCGTAGCGGTCGAGTCGGCCGATGCGCTGTTCGATGCGGTTGGGCGTGGCTGGAAGGTCGAGGTGGATAAGCTCCGCCTGACTTCCCTGCAGATTGAGGCCCTCTTCGGCGCGGTGGTCACAGACCAAAACGCGGCAGTCATCGTCGGTCAAAAACTCCTTCCACTGCGCTTCGTGGTGATGGCGCACCGCCTGGTGGCGGACAATCGATATCTCCAACTCGTCGTCCAGTCGCTCGTAGACCAGATCGGCCTCCGGCTGAGGGCCGACGAAGACCACCGATTTTTCGGCGTCGTCTCCCGATTTGAGGTGGCTGATCAGAGCGTCGATGCGCGAGCTCTCGTCGGTGGCCGCCTCGGCGGCGTCGACCAGCGCTTCCAGGTGCTGTGTCTCGCCGTCGAAGGCCGCCGGCTGGGCATCGCCGTCGGCGATATCGTCGAGACGACCCTGGACCCGGCGCCGCAGTGTCTGCACCAGTCCACAGGCCCCCTCGAAGAGATCGGTGTACAGCGACGCCCAGTCGCCGGCGGCCTCGGCGTCGCGGTCGATGGCTTCTGCCACCGCCTTGCGCCAGTCCTCGAGCGCCGTCTCCACCGATTCTCGATCTTCGGCCTCGAATTCCACCGTCTCCAGTGGGGCGCGACCGGGAAGCAGCCACCGGGTCTGTTCGGAGTGACGGGTCTTGAGGATTCGTCGGTGCAATCGATAGGTCTCGCTGACGTGGGTGCGCATCGCCTGGATGCAT
>CAYUPT010000719.1:0-2326 GCA_964446725.1 uncultured Bradymonadales bacterium
CCGCCGGGCCACTGGATGGAGATCGCCGTCCAGATCGTCGACGACCAGGATTTCGATCTGGCCCGAACTGCCGAGCTCTTTGCGGTGCTCGGGATCGCCGGGGCCGATGCCTTTATCTCTTGCTGGGATGAGAAATATCGCTCCTATCTGATTCGGCCGGTGACCTACATCCAGCGTCATATCGACGCCGACTGGGAGACCGTCATCGACACCCCGCCGTTTCCCGAATACACATCGGGTCACGCCAATGTCTCGGGGGCGTCGGCGGCGGTGATGACGGAGCTTGTAGGCGAGATGTCATTTGAGGATCGAAGCCATGAAGACCGGGGCCTGGCGCCGCGCTCCTTCGACAGTTTTGAAGACGCCGCCCGCGAGGCCGGTCAATCCCGCATTTACGGGGGCGTTCACTACCCGATGGCCAACGAAGAGGGGCTCGCCCAGGGGCGGTGCGTCGCCGAAACGGTGCTGGACGTATTGGAGCCCGGCGCCGATCAATGACGCGAAATATGGGGGCCAGAAGTCAGTGCCGGCCGCCAAAAGACCACTATTTTGCCCGCAGTTGACGCAGGTTGTCGGCTCTCTTAATGTCTCGTTTCTAACCGCACGGCGCTGTGCGGACGCCCCGCGCGAGCGAGGCGGATAATAGTACGCGGAAATGTTTGTGGTGCCGGCTGTGTTGAGTCTATCCGGCGCCCTCCGCTGACCGTCTTCGGGAACGCCCCTACCCATGAGTACCTCCAGCAATCCAACCGACCTCGACCCCCACGCCAACGATGGCGAGCAAAACGCCATGCCGCCGGTGGGAAAACGACCGGGAAACCGGGTATTTATCGAGACTTACGGCTGCCAGATGAATCTGGCCGACAGTGAGTTGATGGGAGGTGTGCTGGCGCAAAGCGGCTATACGGCGGCGGCAAACCACGACGAAGCCGATGTGATCCTCATCAACACCTGTGCGGTTCGCGAAAATGCTGAAGAGCGCGTCTTCGGCCGCCTGTCGCATCTGCTGCAGTACAAGCACGAGCGCCCGGAGGTCATCCTGGGCGTTACGGGGTGTATGGCGGAGCGGTTGCGCGAGGATATCACCGACAGGGCGCCCTATGTCGATGTCGTCGTCGGCCCCGACGCCTATCGCCGGCTTCCCGACCTTCTCGCCGAAGCCCAGGAGATCGAAAGCGACCCGGTCGTCGACGTCAAACTCGACAACGACGAGACCTACAAGGGACTTAGCCCCGATCGAAAGCCCGGTGTCAGCGGCTGGGTCAGCGTTCAGCGCGGCTGCGACAAATTCTGTACGTTCTGCATCGTCCCTTTTGTCCGCGGTCGCGAGCGCGGCGTCGACCCCGACGAGGTCCTGCGTCAGTGCCGCGACCTCGCCGAACGAAATTACCGGGAGGTCACACTTCTGGGCCAGACGGTCAACTCCTATGAGCACGACGAGACCGACTTCGCCGATCTGCTGGAGATGATCGTCGACGTCGATGGCATCGAGCGCATCCGGTTTACGTCGCCGTATCCCACGGATTTTACGCCGAAGCTCATCGATACCATGGCTCGCCACGACGAGATCTGTAACTACATCCACCTGCCGCTGCAGTCGGGCTCCGACGATATGCTCGACGCGATGCGGCGTCGTTACTCCGTCGGCGAATTTCGACAACTGGTCGACGATATTCGCACCGCCATTCCCGACATTGCCATGTCTACCGATATTATTGTCGGATTTCCCGGCGAGAGCGACGAGGACTACCAGAAGACCGTCGACATGCTCGACGAGATTCGATTCGACTTCGCCTATCTCTTCAAGTACTCCGAGCGCGACGGGACCTATGCGGCGCGCAAGATGGAGGACGATATCGACGAAGAGCTCAAAAACGAGCGGCTCTCCAGTCTTATCGAGCGCCAGGAAGAGATCAGCGCCGAAATTTTCGCCTCCCATGTCGGCCGCACCCATCAGGTGATGGTCGAGGGCGACAGCAAGCGCGACAGCAGCGATCTCTGTGGACGAACCGACGACTTCAAGATGACCGTGTTTCCGAAACCGCAAGACGAGGACTTAGAGCCCGGCGACTTCGTCAATGTCAAGATCGACGACGCCACCAGCCACACCCTTCTGGGGGAATATACCGGGCGCTGTTAGACATTCCACACCTTCTTCGACCCCTGCATTACCGGGACGCCCCCGACGAGAGACCTGTGCGCTCTCCTGCGGCGTATCACCGTTTCACTATGGAGAATTTCTTACGATGACTGAACTATCCACCTTTACCTCGGAATCTGTATCCGAGGGCCATCCCGACAAGATGGCCGACCAGATTTCGGACGC
>CAYUPT010000720.1:0-2325 GCA_964446725.1 uncultured Bradymonadales bacterium
GAAAAGGCCTATAGTAGCTATCGATCGGCGATGGGCAATCGGGACGCGGAGCCGTCGACGCTGCCGCTGCTCTACAAGATGGGCCGGGCGCTCGAAGACGAGCCCGATCTGGCCGGAGCACTCGACTGCTACAACAAGGTCGTCGAGATCGACGAGCACTTCGAAGACGCCGGGCTGCGCATCAAGGCGATCCGAAAGCGAATGCGCCGCGGCACATTGAGCGGTCGCTCGACGACCGGTCGCTTCTCGACGATCAACGGCGAGGGCGAGGAGTCGGCTCAGCGCTACGAAATTCTCGACGAAATCGCCCGCGGTGGCATGGGCATCGTCTACAAGGCGCGCGATACAGTCCTTGGTCGGACGGTGGCCTTCAAGATTTTGGGCGAAAATCTCCGCGACAATGAGACGGCCGTCAAATACTTCCTTCGCGAGGCCCGGGCCGCCGCCGCGCTGTCTCATCCCAATATCGTGACCATTTACGACGCTGGAGAGCAGAGCGGCGAGTACTATATGGCCATGGAGTACGTCGAGGGGACGACGCTCAAGGAGTTGATCGAGCGCACCGGTGCGCTGTCGGACGACAAGGTGCGCTACATTCTCAGCAATTGCTGCCGAGCCCTGGAGTACGCGCACGACAAGGGGGTTATTCACCGCGATATCAAGAGCGGCAATGTCATGACCACCCGCGATAAGGCCCTGAAAGTCATGGACTTCGGGCTCGCGAAGTTTTTAAAGGAGTATCAAAACGACCACACCCAGCAGGTGGGAACGCCGTTTTATATGTCGCCGGAGCAGATCATCGGCGAGGACATCGACTTTCGAAGCGACCTGTACGGTCTGGGGTGTACCGTCTTTGAGTGCGCGACGGGTACGGTGCCGTTTTTTAAGGGGGATTTGAGTTATCATCATCTCCATACCGAGCCGCCGGAACCGCGCTCGATCAATCCCGGTGTCAGCCAGGAGTTGGAGTCGCTGATACTGAAATTGCTGGAAAAGGATCCGGATGACCGCTTCCAGAGCGCCGGCGAAGTCCTGGAGCGGCTGGATTCGTAGGAGCGTGGTTATTGCAGAGGGCGCATCTCTCGTTCCTCGACGGCCGGAGAGGCCTCGGCGGCCTTCTGGCGGAGGCGGCGAGCTTCGTCGTGTTCGCCGAGGCGCTGTTTGAGGACTGCGTAGTGCCGGAGGATGGCGGGGTGGTCGGGGATGTCTTCCAGCAGTTGCTGGTAGAGTCGGTCGGCGTCGTCGAGGCGGTCGTTGTCGATGTAGGCGCGAGCGAGGTTGACGGCGGCCTGGACATTGTCGGGGGCCTGTTCGCGGACGCGTCGCAAAACGGCGATGGCATCGACGGGCTGGTCGACGGCGAGATAGGAGATGCCGAGGCGCAATCCGACGTCGGTGTCGGTGGAATCGGCGCTAAAGAGCCACAGGTAGTGATCGATGGCGGTTTCGTAATCGGCGCGATCTTCGGCGAGGCGAGCGATGTCGCGGCGCAACTGGGCATCGTCGCCCCGGAGTTCGACGGCGTCCAGGGCCAGTTCGTAGAGCGTGTCGTCATCGAGTCCGGCCTGGCTGGCGGCGCGGTAGGCCCGGTGCAGGTCGTTGGCGCGACGCATGGTCGATGGCTCGTATTCGGCAGCTTCCAGATAGGCGGCGTGGGCCCGGCGGAAATGGCCGGCTTCGTAGGATTCATCGGCCCGGTAGCGGCTGGCGGCGGCGAGGATTTCCTCGGCCTGGCTCTGGTGAACCCCGGCGTCGACGGCCATTTCGGCGTGGATTCGCGCCTCGCCGATGCGCTCCGCCTGCTGGGCCTGTCGGGCCTGTTCGAGATGGTGGGCGTCGTCCGATGACGACAGCCAGGTGCATCCACCGGTGATCAATAACCCGGCGGTCAAGATTTTGACGATGGTCGGCGCGGCGATGACGTTTCGCATCATGGAACCGTAGTGAGTGGTTTAGGTCGAAGCGACTCAATAGGCACTGTGGCCGGAAATTCGATGGGCGACAACCCCGCCGGACTCGACAGGGTCGCTGTCGGACGGCGCCGACAGCCCGGCACCGGTTACTACTTGGAACAACGACTGTGGAGAATATAATCGCGTTGCAGCGGATCCGCGTCGGTAGAGGGGTCCGTGACACCCCACGAGGACCACGCCCATATTGAAGATATTTGACCCCTATATCCGAAGCGGCACCCAGAGTGAAGCGGACCTGAAAAACCTGCACTACTTCGGCGTCCAGGAGGTGGTGACGACGGCCCACGGCGGTCACCACTTCGAGACGGCCGCCGATCTGATCGAGTACTTCGAATTTTTGGTCGATGATGAA
>CAYUPT010000721.1:0-2323 GCA_964446725.1 uncultured Bradymonadales bacterium
TCGACGACATCTCGGTGCCCCTTCCGCCGATGAAAACCCCCGATGTCCGCCAGCAAATTCTCGAAATCTTGCTGGATATGCTCTCCGATCACGGCGTGGAAGACGTGGAGATGATCATCGCCCTCGCGCTGCACCGGCGAATGACGGAAGACGAAATCGAGCGGATGGTCGGCCCCGACATCTTCGCCGAACACTACCCGGAGACCCTCTACAATATGGACGCCGAAGACGACGACGAAATGGTCGTCATCGGCCAGACCGATCACGGCGAGGATGTCCAGATTGTGCGCCGCGCCGCCGAAAGCGACCTGTTGATTTACGTCAATGTCAACTTCGTGCCCATGAATGGCGGCTTCAAGTCCATTGGCACCGGACTCTCCGGCTACCAGGCCATCCAGCACCACCACAACCCGGAGACCATCCAAAAATCCGACTCCTATATGGACCCCGAAAACAGCGAGCTGTACACCTCCAACGAGCGCATGGGCCGATTGCTCAATGAGGAACTCGATATCTTTCATATCGAGACGGCGCTCAATAACCGGATGTACGACGACCAGGTCGACTTTCTGGCCCGCCCCGAAGAACAGTGGACGGCCTCCGACCAGATCAAATTCAAATCCATGAAATGGGGCCTCGAAAAGATGCCCCGCCCCGCCAAGCGCAAGATCTTTCACAGCATGCCCGCGCCCTACGGCGTCATCGGCGTCCACGCCGGCCCCACCGAGGAAGTCCACGAAAAGACCCTCGAAAAATGCTGGCAGCAACACTCCGTCGAGGTCGACGGCCAGTCCGACGTCGTCGTCTACGGTATTCCCTTTGAGAGCCCGTACAACGTCAATTCCATCATGAACCCCCTGCTGGTTCGGGTCATGGCGCTCGGCTATTTCTTCAATATGTATCGCGGCAAACCGCTGATAAAAGAGGGTGGCACGCTCATTATCACCCATCCGTGCTACGACGACTTCGACGCCGACCACCACCCCAGCTACATCGAGTTCTTTAACCGCGTGCTGCCCCAGACGCGCTGCTCGAAGACTATCGCCGAGAACTGGGAAGAGGAATTTGCCAACAATCCGAATTACATCGAATTGTTCCGGCGCGGAAACGCCTATCACGGCGTCCACCCCTTCTACATGTGGTACTGGGCCGAAAACGGCGAGCACCATGTCGGTCGCGTCATTGTGGTCGGCGCCGAAAACGAACACGTCCCGGAGCGTCTCGGCTGGGAGCGGGCCCGCGATATGGACGAGGCACTGCGAATGGCCGAACAAGACCACGGCCCCGACCAGGATGTCACCCTGATGCACCATCCGCCATTTGTCCTGGCCGATGTCAAATGATCAATCCGCGGTGTCCTCCGGGGCACCTCGACAATGTCTGCGTATTTGGTTTCAAGCCGAGGTAAGTGCGATGTCGAATCAAACCAATGGTACCCCGAAACAATCCGACACCACCGACGTCGAAGCCACCCACGGCGTCAATGGCGCCACCAACGGCCACGCCGGATTCGCACGTCCCGCCGACCCCGACGATCTGCTGTCGGTCACAGAATCCCTCGGCGACAAGCAGGTCCTGATCACCGGCAGTACCGGTTTTCTGGGCAAAGTCGTCGTCTCCATGCTGCTTCGATTCCACCCCGACATCGAACAGCTATATCTGCTGATTCGAAGTCGTAGCGACAAGACCTCAAAGCAGCGCTTTTTGGACCACGTCGCCGGCGGCCAGGCTCTGGCGCCTATCAAGGAAGCGATGGGTGACGGCTACGCCGACTTTCTCGACGACAAGGTCACCGTCGTCGACGGCGATCTGTGTCGGCCTCATCTGGGACTCCGGGAATCGGAGGCCCACGACATCGCCCAGAAGCTCGATCTCTTTATCAACTCCGCGGGGCTGACGAATTTCAACCCCAACCTCGAAAGTGCTCTCGAGATCAACACCCTGTCGAACGAGCATGTCCTCGACTTCCTGCGACTCGGCGACGACCCGGCCCGTCTTCTCCACGTCTCGACGTCCTTCGTCTGCGGCAAGCAGTCGGGAGACATCCCGGAAGTCGCCCCGGGGCCCGACATCTATCCCCGGGCCGACGAACTCGACATCGAATACGATCATCGCCAGGAGATCCGTGACTGCCAGAAGATGATCGACCATTTCGACTCGATGTCGCGCGACCAAAAACACCGCAGCCGCTTCGTCCAGAAGGCGCGCCAGTTTATGCGCGACAACAACCTCGATCCGAACGACGACCAGGCCTTCGAAGCCGCCGTCGAAGATGCCCGGAAACAGTGGGTCAAACGCCAGCTGTCGAACGAAGGTCTCGACC
>CAYUPT010000722.1:0-2322 GCA_964446725.1 uncultured Bradymonadales bacterium
TAGGACAAAGCCAATACGCAGTCTACGGCATTTTTGAAGAGAAGGTCGATCTGAAACCGCTTATTTGATGCCCTGATAAGCTGTCAAAATAATCTCGGACCGAGCGGCCCAAGACTACTCGGTCGCGATGCTCCCAGCGCAGCCCAAGGGTCCTTCTTCGCTGTGCTCAGCGCACTTCACATCGTCTCATAATACGGACTGGCCGTGAGGCGAAAGCATCGCCGTGGCGGTGCGAGGCAGGAGACGACCCGGAAGACACACCCGAAAGCGGGGACGTGTCCGTCACAACCCCGACCTTCTTTTCGGGAAAACGTGTTTTACAATTTATTACGCAAAAAAGCCCCCATGTGTGGCGACAACAAGAGTATACGGGGTCGGTGCGGCGCAGTGCTGCGACTCGGCCATTGACATCACTCTTGGGTCCGTCGCGAACAGGGTTTTCCGATGATCGAATTTGTCTGGCAGAGTTTCGAATATTACGGTGTGTGGCTTTACCCGATGACGATCCTGGCGCTCGTCGGCCTTATGTGGCTTCCAGTTCAACTGGTGGTGGTCCACTTCGGAACGCCTCTCAATAACTGGCAGCCCGTAAGTCTACCACGGATATCATGGGTTGCGGTACCACTGGCGATCGCTGTGATCTGCTGTGTGGGCGTCGGCATGATTTCGATGAACGCAGTGGAGGCCCTGGCGGGGGCTACGGGGTGGGAGATAACGCGTGACGCCCACCGGGGAGCCGGCGGCTGTATTGTTGTCGCGTTTTTGGGCGGCCTGTATTGCGCGGTGTTGGGAGGGATGGCCACAGTTGCCATGGGAATTGGCGGCGTATTCGGTGACAGGCCCTTATTCGGAGCCCGCGAGATCGACGGGATTAGGGGCGCTGCCGGTGGGGTCTGTTTTGTTGTTTTGGCCGGCGTGGCAGTGGTCATTTTCCAACTGGGAAGTTTCGGGGGATCTTATTACGGCATATCAATATTTTCGCGCGGGGCCCTGGCGTTGACGGTTCTGGCAGGGGGGATCGGTTGTGGGTTGGCGGTCCTGAGTCGATCGGCCGCCCGAGACGAACACGGCGGTGGACGAGGGCCGGCGCGGTATACCGCTGCGGCAACCTATCTTTTTGCTCTGGGTGGCGCAGTCGTCGCCGGTGTCGCTGTCCAGGGCCGGCTGGTGCTGGATGCCCTGGAGCAAAGCACGCCGGAAAACCGCGGGCGTCTACTCGAGACCGGGATGGAATTGATGGGAGGAATTATTCAAATTGGCGCAATATCGGCGGCGATCACCGGTGTCGTGGTACTCGGCGCGATGGTGGTATCCGGCGGCCGTAAGTCCCATCGAGGATTTATCGCCGACAAGGTCTCCGGTGGTGTGGCGGCGTTGATTTTGCTTGCCGCCATCGCCGTTGCGGCGAACGGTCTACTCGAATTTTGGCCCGAATTCGAGTCCGCTTTTGGTTAGGAGCCTGTTGGATATCGCGGATTGAGATGACTGGCGTGGCGAAAAGGGCATAGACGCCGGGGGGGCGTCAAGCCACCGAGGCCGGAGGCGCACCAACGGGTGTGTCGTCGTTGGACCCCACACCGTCGAGACCTCTCGGAAGTCGCCTCCTCCGTTGGGGGAGGTGGCCGCGAGCGTTGTTCAGCGAGCGGTCGGAGGGGGGATCGGTAAACCCGTGATCGCCGCCACGGAATCGGCAAACCCCGAAATTGTCACAACAAAAAGCGCGCCCGGGAGGATTCGACCCCCCTCCCGTCGGGCAGGCAGACCGAAGTATGATTCGAGCAAGCACGACGTTTCTTCGAGCAAAGTCGCGGCCGAGACTTATCAAAGATACGACTGAAGCGGCGATGGCTCCGTCTTCTCGGTCCGCGCTTCGATGTCTGGCCGGGTGTGAACTGTCGTGTCATGTTATCGATATTGTTATGTTATCGATATGACGGGCAATGCAAGGACCATCGATGGGGCGATTATCGAACCTTTACATGGATGCGATTAAGGTGCAGTATTCTGTGCCAATCGGGGTCTTGAGCCCGCAAATGGGGGTGGAATTGACGGGAAAATCACCGATGGCCGGGGTGGATTTGGCTGTCTGATAAATACAAATGGAACGAACAATGATTGGTGACAGCAAGTGGTGGTGTCGACGAGGATCGGTGGTGATGGCAGCCATACTCCTTGCCATCGGGCAATTCGGGTGCAGCGACGACGAAGAGCCCGAGACGTCCTCTAACCCCTTTCACCTCGAAATCGAGGGCGTGCCCGACGAACACACGCCAGAGGTCCTGTTGTCCGGCGACGACGGTGACGGATGGCGAGTCATCGAAG
>CAYUPT010000723.1:0-2320 GCA_964446725.1 uncultured Bradymonadales bacterium
ATCGACCGCGCCCGTCCCTTTGCCGAAATTGTCGATGATATTTTCGTGGAAGTCCGCTTTGACAGCGTCCCAGTTGAAACCAGTGGGATTGAGTGTCTGGAACGGATCACCGGCAAACGCAAATGGGATCTTCTCGAGGTGCTGTCGGGGCACGTCGCATTTGGAGTATCGCGACAGTGAGAAGATGAACTCCAACTCCTGGCGCGTAAAGTCCTGCGCCTCATCACAGAAGATCGCCGGATACTCGGCGTACGACTGATCCAGATCGAGAACCTGGCGTGTCAGGTCCTGGTCGTCCCAATATCCCTCCTGCTCACAGATCTCGCGATACCACCGCTGCCAGACTCGATCATAAATCCGGTTGAAGCTCTCCTCGGTGACGGACTTTCGCTTCTCCGGATAATCGCTATACGCCTCCGGATCGAACTCGTCTTCGGCATCGGTACGCATCCCCTTGATATAAGTGCGGATGACGTGCCAGCTCAACTCGGGGCTCAGTTTCTCTTGTTCGTGTTTGCTGAGCCGGCAGAACTTGTCCATCCACAGGGAGCGAAACTTCGAATAGTCGACGTATTTGTCGGGCTGATATTCCCTGCGAATCTCGTCGGGCAACAGCTCCAGCATGAAATCCCGGAACGAGCCGAACGCCTCATCGACTATGGACTCTTCGTGGGGCTCCAGCCCCACCGTGTCTTCTTCTTCCACCAGCCGCGCGGCGTCGAACTTCAGGATGTCTTTGACGACGTTGGTCGCCCGCTCCAGTAACGCGTCACTGTAGGTCAGATACAGCGGCGGTTTTTCAAACCGTTCGCCAACAGAAAGGTCGAGGTGAAACGACAATATACTGGCGAATAGATACTGCAGCACCGTCGACTTTCCACTGCCGGGCCGGCCGTTGATGAACAGCGGAAACCTGGCCGAGCTGTTCGCCTCGTCCATGATATCATTGATGATCCCCGCCTCTTCGGGCGACAGCGCCAGATTGGCCTCCTCGCTGTCCTGGGTCTTCATCCATTGTTCGGTGTAGTAGGTGGCCAGTTCGGGATACGCACGCCGAACCTCCTTGAGCAGCGACTTCGGCTCCAGTTCTTCATCGGCGTTCAACAGGTCCGCATGTTCGCTGCGAGCCTGGTCGACGGTGTCGCCGTTGGAGCCGAAGATCGGCGCAATCAAGACGGTGCGGCTCGGATTGCGGAACCGCCGAAACAGCACACCGGCGTCATGGCCGTCCAGATGGTACTCCGTATCTCCCTTCTTGTTGACGACCACCTCCTGGACGGCCTTCGCCAGCGTGGAATGATATGACTTGGCGTCGTCGGACTTCATGATGTCGATCCAGGTGGCGGTCTCGTACACCATATCGTCCGTGCCGTGCCCCTGCTGGGAGTTCGCCCAGTACAGGTATTTGTAGTCTCGGTCTGTCAACTCCGGCAACGGCTCCAGTTCATCGTCGGACAGCCGCTCCCACGCCCACTGTTCGACAGTGTCGTAGTCGAGGTTGTAGGTACTCTTGAACCGCTCCGGCTTTTCCCACATCAACCACTTGTAGTCGTCATCACTGCGGGGCACGAATCGCACGAAACAGAGCACCACCGCTTCCTGGGTCCCCCCGTCATTTTCCAGGATGTACTCTTCGGCGATGAGGCGATGATTCCTGATGCGCTTTTTCAGATACGGCCGCGGATAGCGCTGAAAGCCGCCCCGCAGGGTGGGCGAACTCTCCACGTCGGCGATCAATTTTTCGATCCGCTCAACGTGGGAACCATCCAGATCGTCCTGAAACTGTTCCGTCTGATACACCAGATATCGCATCGTCGCCTACCTCGTTACTTCGGCAAAAACCAATAATCGCCGCCACATGTCGCTGTCTATTTGATTGCGCTCATCGTGCCATATCGAGTTCATTTCCACCACTACACGACGCATTGCAGTTGTGGTGGAGACGTCGGACAAGGCGCCCCCGGGACATCGAGTGGCTGATTTACTTCTTGATACGATCGGCGACACCCGTCACCGAGGTCAAGACGGTTTGTGATCGTTTAACCCGCAAACACCTCCAGAGAGACCGAACGACTCCGTCGCCACGAGGTGGCACGAACCGCCAACCCACGCTTCGGCTGTCTCTTTGCGTTATCCGATAGTTCCGGAAGACATCGCCTCCCGCCCGACACTGCCGAGGACGAGGACGCCCTCGTCTCCATCCGAGTCGGCTTCGAGTCGGGGCGTGGGGCGGATGCTCGAAACAGGGTTGCTCCCCGCGGCAATTAACCCCGATTATTCATGACCCGTCTACTGCGGCGCATCAGGCACCGAGAGGCCG
>CAYUPT010000724.1:0-2312 GCA_964446725.1 uncultured Bradymonadales bacterium
GACGCCTTCCCAGACATCCATGCACTGAGCCGCATTCGCACAATCGGATTTGACGAATACCATCACTGCATCGGGATCGGCGTGGTCGATATCGACGACAATCTGATCACCCTGGGACAACTCCTGGACCTCGACGACGATGTCGCGTCCCATCGTACCCAGTCCGCCCATCCCGTAGTCTTCGTCATCGTCTGACAACAAACAGGTCGGCTCCTGGCCGTCGTCAATGGCGGCATCGACTTCTTCGATACTGTTGTGGTGATTCATAAACCCGCGACTAAAGCCAGTCCACTCAAAGGAGTCGCCGGCGGAGACGACAATCGGGTCGTCGCAGTGATCGCCCTGGCATCGATCGTCGCCACATTCCGTGGGACAGTCGAACTCGTATTCTCGTGGTACGTCGGCAGAGGCGATCATGTAGTCGCAGACCAGTGCGGTGTCGTCGTCAATACAGCTCGTGTGAGCCGAAATCGGCTCCCCGTCCTCGTCATAGCAATCGGGCATCTCCTCCAGATCGATCTCGAGTTCCAAATCCTCTGTCGCATCGTCGTGGGGCTGCACGAATACGTGGTGTGTCTGTCCGGACAGGACGGCCTCCGTAAACGGTCCGGAAGAACAGCCGAGGCTAAAAGGCCCCGGGTCTGCGCTGCAGGAGCCGGGTCGCACTTCGATATCGGCCGGTGCATCGACCTCAATGTCGACGGTGGCCGCCACAAAAAACGGTGTCTCGAATTCCAAAATCGCCACATCCCCGCCGGCGCTCTCGCCACAGGAAGCGCTCAATGCGTTGTCGAAGTCATTTAACTCGAGCTCGACGATCTGGGGAGGGCCATCGATTTCGAGTTCACCGACATCGATGATCGGTCCGCAGTCGGTAACGACTTCTCGGGGGTAGTCATCATCGTTGCCGCCGTTTTCATCATTGTCGCCATTGTCGCCGTTTTCACCATTGTCGCCGTTGCCGTCGTTGGCATCGGGATCACCGCCGTTGGCATCGGGGTTGTCGTTGGTATCGCCATTATCGCCGGCATCGGCCGTACCATCATTGTCCTGATTGGTATTCTCACCGTTGGAGGAAAACCCGTTATCTCTGGGTCCGTCATCCGGTGAACAGGCACCGAACGTGGCGATAGCGCCGACCAAGCAAAGCACAGCTCCCCATTGCACTATTCGTTGCATTCGCTGTCTGGACGGGCAAATCATGTTCATCACAGTATTGGTCCCTACAAAAGCTGGATTTGTCGTACTGAAACCAGGTGCCGTAGCGCTTCTCACTCGATGATATCGATGCTGTACACAAAGCGCTGGTCCATATTCTGGGTCACCAGATTGACGACCACCCAGTAGTCGCCGTCTTCGGGGACCGACCACACCATCTCGTGGCCGCGGACCCCGTCGATGCAATCGGCATTTTCTTCGTCGCAATCGTTCAAGATTCCGATGACGGCGTCGGCGCGCACACTCGGGTCGCTGTCACTGACGTCGATTTCGACGTCCTGGCCCTCGACGAGTCCCGGCAGATAGAACACGACGTCCTGGCCGCTGGTGACAGGCCCCACATTTTCCGAGCCATCGGTGCACCCCGGATAGGGCTCAAAGTCGAAGTGGTTGAAATAGGCCGGGTTTTCCATATCACCCTCGACGGTGATCGAGCCCGTGACCTCGATGGCATTGCCACAGTGGTCGCCCTGGCATTCTCCGTCTTCACAGTCGGCGCCGCATTCGTAGAATTCCTCTTCGGTCACCGCACAGGCGATCAATTCATCGGGGTCTTCGCCGCAGTACGTGCCGCCCTCTTCGTGGCCCGGAGGTGCGCACAACACGCCCTCGGTGCTGACATCGGCCGAAAACTCGCCGGTGGTACTGTCGTGGCGGGCCTGGACGACGATGTAGTAGTCAGTGTCTTCTTCGGCCAAAAATCGCACCGAACTGCCCTGGCTTAGCGTCTGGCAATCGGCGTCGGAATCGGCTTGCGCACAACTTCCCTGGCGAACTTCGGCGACCGTCGGATTTTCCCCGGCGTCGGTGAATTCAAATTCGACAAATCCCGGCTCGTCGACGGTGACATGAAAGACGGCGTCGCCACTGTCGCTTCTCGATTCGTCGGCACAATCGGTCATCAACAGATTGGGCTGACCGGTGGTATCGGCGGTGATCGTCTCCTGATGGCCATCCGACAGACCGGTCAAGTCGAAGGGGTCGGCACAGGCGTATCCAGTGTCGGCCTCCAGCTGGCAGTCGCCCTCAAAGCAAATCTCGCCATCGGCGCACTCGACGCCGTCACAGGGGTCGCTTTCTTCGGCCAGACACTC
>CAYUPT010000725.1:0-2308 GCA_964446725.1 uncultured Bradymonadales bacterium
GCCATATCGCATCCCGTGGTTCACAGTGCGCGGCGAGCATACTGGATATGTTGTGATCGCAAAACCATTTGACGCCGCGGGCGTCAAGCCGGCGAGGCCGCCGGCGCACCTTCAACAACCCTTTGACGCCGCGGGCGTCAGGCCGGCGCTCGCCAGACAGCGTGACGAACGGCGGTGTCGGCGGTATCCTGAAGCCATGACTGACCTCACGCTACATATTCGGGTGCTGGTCGTCGCCATCGCTGCCGTTTCAATTCCGGCGCTCGCCGTCGCCTCGCCGGGGGCCGGAGTCGACGAACTCGTCGACGAGGCCGCATCACAGGGATTGGCCGACGAGGCCCAGTGGCACGCGCTTTTGCACTACCGCCCCAAACTCTTTGGCGGCGTCCAGAGCGATATCGACGCTCCCGAATTTTTTCTAAGCGCCGACGGGGCCACCGACCCCGATGCCGAATTGGAGGCCACGATTCGGGCCTTTGTCGACGGTGCCGACGGGGACGTCGTCTGCCGTTTCCCGGCCCGCTTTGCCTGGCTCGACGACCATCTTGAGCTTGTTGATAATGGCATCGACGACGTCTCGTGCGGTGGATTCGACAACTGGCGCGACGACATCGACGCCGACAGTGCGACCCTGATTTTTGCGTCGTCGTATCTGAATAACCCGGCGTCGATGTTCGGCCACACCTTGATGCGACTGGACCGCAACACCGACGGACACGCCGCCCCGCTGGAGAGCACGGTCGTCAATGTCACCGCCGATCCCTGGACCTACAACCCCGTGTTGTACATCGCCATGGGATTGACCGGCGGCTTCGACGGCCTGTTTGTGACCCTTCCCTTCGACGCCAAGGTCCAGAAATACACCGACCGCGAGCGCCGCGAGATGTGGGAGTACGAACTCGATCTGGGCGACGATGAACTCCAGCGCATGATCCGCCACCTGTGGGAACTTCAGCACGTTCACGTCGACTACCGCTATTTCGACGAGAATTGCTCCTACTTTCTGATGTCAATTCTGGAAGTGGCGGATCCGACGCTGGAGCTGATCGAGCAATTTCCGCTGCGCGTGCTTCCCGCCGACATGGTGCGCGCCGTACTCGATGTCGACGGCCTGGCCGGCGAGCGCCATTTTCGACCGTCGAGCCGCCAGGCGATGCTGGCGACTCGGCAGCGCCTGGAATCCGACGAAGCCGTCGTGGCCCGGCGGCTGGGCATGGACGAACAGCCGGAGGCCCTCGACGAACTCGACGGATTCGACGACCGGCGCCGGGCGCTGATCCTCGACGCCGCCTACGCCCTGTGGCGCTACCACAATCCCCCGGACGAACAGTCGGGCCCCGTCGACAGCGCCTGGGCCCGGCAACTCGGCGAACACCGCGACGGCCTCGACGTCGACACACCGGCACTGACACCGCCTATCGAAACCGCTCCCGAAGACGGTCATCGCGCGTCTCGACTGACGCTTTCCGGCGGACTCTCTCAAACCGGCTACGGCCACGTCGACCTGGGGCTCCGGCCCGCTCTCCACGACCTGGCGGCCTCCGATGTGGGCTACCGGCCGCTGTCGCAACTCGAACTATTCAACATTCAGCTTCGAGTCGAAGGAATCGACGGCCGGGGGGGGTCGCCCCACCTATTTTTGCAGCAACTCGATGTCTTGGACGTCGTCTCGTTGACGCCGATAGACCGGTGGTCTCGAAATTGGTCCTGGAGCCTCAAGACCGGTCTCGATCGAGAATACCGACAGGATTGCCCCGACGCCGGGTGCCTGATGTACGACGCCTCCTTTGGCGCCGGAGCGGCCGTCGAATTCGGACCGATGGCGACCTACCTGTTGATGGAGAGCGAATTGGCGTTTTCCTCGACATTCGACCGCAATATCCGCCTCGGCGCAGGTCCCCGGGCCGGCGCCCGGCTGTCGCTGGGCCACCGGGCGCGAATGCTGGTGGAGGGACGCTACCTGTATCCGGTGTGGGGCGAGGGGTTTCCCGGCTACGCGGTGGCCACCGACCACACCGGCCCGCCCTGGTCGACGGAGGCCACGCTATCGGTATCGGCAACGCAAAATGTGGAACTCCGAGCACGGGCCCTGGCGCAGCGAAATCGCGCCGAGGCCGGTCTGCAAGTACATCTGTACTTCTGATCCCCTTCCGGCGAATCCGGCTCAACATCAGTCCCCCAAATACTGTCCGGAAAACATGAGCATCCCCGTCTGTCGATCGCGAACCATATACATAAAGGACCGGTCAACATCGACGGACAACATCGGCCCCTCGCCATCATTGTCGGCGAAGGTCACCGCCGAGGC
>CAYUPT010000726.1:0-2298 GCA_964446725.1 uncultured Bradymonadales bacterium
CCAACCACGGTTTTGGTGCGCCGAAAACATCAGACTCGAAGGCCCCGGTTGCCTTGTGCGACCGGGGGATAAGCCTTGTCAGCTACCCCGGTCATCTTCATCAAACGTGGAATTGTCGGTTGCGGAACACCAAGGCCGCCGCGGTGACGGCAGCGGCGGTGATTATCGCGCAGATGACGAGTCCGACCCACCACTCGAATTCCAGGGGCTGGTCGAGCAGAAACTGCTCGAGGGTCTCGCGCATGTCTCCGCCTTCGGCGTCGAATCCGCCCAGCGTCGAGAGGTGAAATTTGACGCTCAGAAACTCGATAATCGGCACCGAGCCGAAGATGACCTCGAAGACGATGTAGTAGACAATGCCCGGCAATAATGTGGAGCTGAAGATGACGCCGAGCAGAGCGAAGATGGCGGTGTAGGTGACGGCGCCGACGGCGATGGTTCCGGCGGCGGCGCCGAGTAACGAGAGGCTTTCGCCAATTCCGGCGGCACTGCCGAGGATGCAGGTCACGAAGAAGATGGCCACCGGAATGACGGTGACGGCGACGGCCAGAACCATGGACGACGCGAGCTTTCCGGCAAGCAGGGTCGTGCGCGATATCGGGCGCAGGGTGAGATAGGTGATGGTCTTATCGTCGACGTCGTCCACAATGGTCGGTCCCCCGAAAAAGAGGGCCGCCAGCGGCATCAATACCGTCAGATAGATGCGCTCGATGGTCGTCTCAAATAGTTCGAGCCCGTCGACAGTACCCCAGAAGAGTGAGACGGCGGCGGCCATGGCCGGAAGCAACTGGATCAAAAACAGGATCAGCGTCTTTCGGCTCTTGAGCTTGCGGCGTAGATCGATGCCGAAGAGCGCGGTGCCGATGCTCGCCGAAGACGTATTGCGCGGCGGGCGTTCGATGGACGGTCCGGATTGGGACATGGCGGGTCGGGGGTAGGAGTCGTTTACGGCACGAGATAGCGAAAGATGGCCGATAGATCGTTGTCTTCGGAGGTCATGCCGCGGAGTTCGAGGTCTTCGTCGAGCGCGATTTTGGGGATTCGGCTATAACAGGAGTCGGGGTCATCGGTGGAGATAAAGATGCCGCCGTCGACGAATTCGATGGCCGTGATATCGTCGTATTCGGACAACAGAGCGGCGAAGCGGCGCGGTTGGCCGCAGTCGATGTAGATGCGATGGGGGTGTTCGTCGATCATCTCGCGGATCCGGAAGAGATCGCCGTCAGCGACGACCTGTCCGCGGTTGATGAGGACGATATTGCTGGTCATGGCCTCGATTTCGTGGAGTACGTGGCTGGAGACCAGCACGGTGCGACCCTCGTCGCCGAGGCGCCGGATAAGCTCGATGGTCGCCCGGCGTCCGACGGGGTCAGTACCGCTTAAAGGCTCGTCAAAAAAGAGGACCTGCGGTCGATGGGCCAGGGCCTGGGCGACCTTGATGCGCTGGCGCATGCCCTTGGAGTACTCGGCGATCGGTCGATCGGCGGCGTCGTCAAGGGCGACGGTGTCGATGGCCTGGTCGGCCAGATCGGCGGCGTCGTCGCTCGAGTAGCCGTGGAGGCGCGTCAGGTGGGTGACGAATTGGCGTCCCGACATCTCTTCGTAAAAGGCGTCCTGCTCGGGGACAAAGCCGATGGACGCATTGACGCCGGGATTATTCCAGACGTTCTGGCCGTCGATGGTCACCGAGCCGGTGGCCGGCCGAAGCTGGCCGGTCATGCATTTTAAGAGTGTGGACTTGCCGGCGCCATTGGGGCCCAAGAGTCCGACGACGCCGGAGGCGATGTCGATGGAGACGTCGGTGACTCCGATGACGTCGCCATACCAGTACGACAGACCTCTCGTCGACAAGACGACGTCGCCGTTGCCGATGCGCGTGATCTCGTCGTCGGCGGTAGCCGGATCGATGTCGGCAGCAGTACTCATACAACTTCTAGGGGCAAAAACGTCAGGTGAGGCGATCGAGATTCGTCAGGCGCCACCGCAGCGCTCCCAAACCGGCGGCGATAAAGGTCAAGATCGCCGCAAAGGGAGCGATGATGGGGATTCCATCGGGCATCGCGTCGGCCCCGCTCATCAGCCCCTGTCCGGCGAGACCGACAATGCCATTGAGGCTGAACATACGGACCCAGGGGCTGACGTCGTCGATGGCAAAAGCAATGATATCGGCCACGAGGGGAACGACCAGCAGGGCGATCAGCGCCAGAACCACATAGCCCGATCGCCGGGTCAGACTCGACAATCCGATGACGATCGATGACAGCAAGATGACGACCAGTCCCAACAGCGCCATCGCCT
>CAYUPT010000727.1:0-2288 GCA_964446725.1 uncultured Bradymonadales bacterium
ACGGCGTGGTGATGCTGAGGGCGATGACGAGCAACCGGCCATTCGCGCCCCCATGTTTCGCAACTTCGTCGATGCCCTGGCGGAAGCGCGCGCCGCGGCGCACATCGCCTTTGAAGAACTCGACGACCGCCGGGCAGCCGTGGTGTATCCGGATATGGGATACGGCCGGGTGCTGACGGAGGCCTTTGTCGAGGAATTTCGATCGCTGGGCGGTGAGATCGTCGCCGAAATCGAGTACGAGCGCGATGCCTCGGACTACGTCGATCTCGCCTCCCGGGTCGCGGCGTCGAATCCGGAGGCCATTTTCCTTCCCGATACGGGAGCGAAGGTCGCCGAGATTTCGGCGTTTTTTGCGCAGGAGCAGATCTGGGGGCTGACCCCCGGTGAGCAGCGCCCCGATGACCGCCGAACCCATGTCCACTATCTCGGCACCAGTTTGTGGCAGGCTCCGATTGTCATCGAACAGGCCGACAGCTACCTGCAGGGGGCATTGATTCCGGCCTGGTATGCGCCGCAATTCCAGGAGAATCAGACCCGGCAATTCGCCCAGATTTTCGAGGCCATCTACGGGACGCGGGCCGACCAATTCGTGGCCTTTTCGTACGACTCGGTCAACGCTCTTCGCCAGCTCTTGTTGGAGCGAGGTGTCACCGACGGCGCCGGGATTCGTCGGGCCTTCGGCCAGGACGAGTGGTACGACGGGGCGACCGGGCGCTTTCGGTTTGGCGATGATGGCGAACCGCACCGCGAGTTGCGCTATCTGACCATCGATGACGGCCAATGGGAGGTCCACGATTCGACGGTCATGACGCCCATCGACGGTCGCCTGGCGCTGGAGAGCGAATTGGAGGACGAACAGCTGGAATCGATCGACGACGACGCCGTCGAGGAGTCCGATATCGATGAGTCCGACGCCGACGACCAGCTGTGATGGGAGGGATGTCCGTGAGTCGTCAGCACCGGAGGCTGCCGGGGTGGGCTGTGGTCGCTGTGGTGGCCATGGTGCTGTGGGCTCCTTCGATTGGCGCCGAACCGACACCGCCTGAGACCGCGGAAGACGGAGTCGACGAAGACCGAGCAGACGGGGACACCGACGGTGAGCCCCTTGTCGACGATGCGCCCGGGGAGGCCATGGGCGTCGACGGAGGACGCCAGACACTGGAGACGATGGGGCGGAGCGAATTGGAAGAGGAGGGATTTGTCTTCGAGGAGATGCTCACCCAGCGCGACCGGGCCCACGCCACGATATTTGCGCTGACCGCCGGTGCCGTCGTGCCCGGCGCCGGCCACTGGCATCTCGACGATCGCTCCACGGCGCTGACGCTGGTCGCCGTCGACGTCACCGCACTGACCCTGATCGCCCCCGGGGGCGGCCTTGCAGTGCGACCCACCGGTCAGCCCGTGGTCGACAATCGACGCCACGACCTGTGGTCTCTGGGCGCCGGATTGCTGGGTACGTCCTGGCTCGTCGACATCTTCGGCACCGCGTTTCGCGACGACCTGGGGGTTCCGACGTCGACGCGGCGCCAGCGCGGAGTGGGCGCCGATCTGTACTATCAATTTTATCGCCCCGACAATCTGAGCATGCGCCACGTCGCTGTCGCCGATATTACGGCCCGAAGTCGTCACCTCGAAGTAGGGGCCCATATCGGTCAGGAGCTGGGGCTGGGCATGTCGGAGTATCGCCTCGAAGGCCGGTGGTACCCGTTGATGGGGGCCAGCTCAGAGACCCGCCTGGGGGTTGGGATCGACGGCGGATACCGACAGTATCGCCTCGACGATCCATTTCGACGCATCGACGGCTCGGTCCAGTTGCACACTTCGCTCAATCTGGGGCGGATCGCCGGCCATCTCGACGCCATGACCGCCGGCATGTCGGTGGGACTGGCACTTCGAAGCCATCGCCACCTCCGGGAGGACGGCCGGTGGGAGCAATTTGACTCCGGACAATGGCGGGTGCCCGCCGAGCTGTTTTTGGCGCTGAATCTCACCGACCAGCTCCGCCTGCGGACCGGCTTTGAGCGGGCCACCGGCCACTGGCTCGAGCAGCGCCGTAGCCGTATCGGCATCCCCACCGCCACCTTGACCTACCGGAGTACCGACCAACTCGATCTGCGCTTTTTTGCGGCCCTCGGCGATGGCCTCGGCCTCGGGGGTGGGTTGCGGATGTGGTTCGGGGAATAAAACGCCGCTTTCTTGCTGCTAAATGGATGGTCGATGCCGTGGCACGGCCGCTAGGAGCCTGTTGCGTATAGCGGACCGAGTCCTCGCCGAGAAGATTTTGATGC
>CAYUPT010000728.1:0-2287 GCA_964446725.1 uncultured Bradymonadales bacterium
GAGGAGGCTACCATGGGACATCGTCCCGGAGGTGAACTCGCTGCACGACCCCTGCACTTTATCTGGATTGCCGATTGCTCGTCGTCGATGGCGAGTGAAGGAAAGATTCAGGCGCTCAACCAGGCGATTCGTGAGGCGATGCCTCACATGAGCCAGGTGGCCGCCGACAATCCGAATGCAGAAGTGTTGATTCGCTCCGTGGCGTTTTCGAGCGGGGCGAAGTGGCATGTGGCAGATCCGACGTCGGTCGAGAAGTTCCAATGGCCGGATCTACAAACCAGTGGGTACACGGCGATGGGGGAAGCACTGAAACTGGTGGCCGACCAGTTGGACGTGGAAGTGATGTCGAATCGGGCGCTACCACCGGTGTTGGTGCTGTTGTCTGATGGGCAGCCGACGGATGACTTCGGTGCCGGATTGCAACAGTTGATGGACCAACCCTGGGGTAAAAAGGCGGTGCGTCTTTCCATCGCTATCGGGGAGGACGCGGATCGCGACGTACTACAGCGATTCATCGGCCATCCGGAAATTCAGCCGCTGGAGGCGAACAATCCGGAAGCCTTGGTTCATCACATCCGCTGGGCTTCTACAGCGGTGTTGCAATCGGTGTCGTCACCGGCCAGCCGACTGGCAAAGTCGAAGGAAGTTTCGGCGAGAAGATCGTAGTTCTGACAAAAGATACACGTCTGGAAAAACGACACCTGTCTCGCTTGCCGGGGAAAATAGGAGCGATGGGCGTATGGCATTATCTAAACCATGTACGGAAGGTGGGTTTGCACTGTTGAATCGGACGTCTCAGCCCTGGAATGTGACTTCTTACGGTCATTCGACCCGGTCCGTCGATCCAGGAGAACACGTCGAACTGGAGGATGGTCTCGAGATTCATTTTGGGGAGGTTCGTGGCCGAATACGGCTTTAGCACTGACATGTCACGAAGCCCCTGCCGGAGCATTCAGTTTTGCCCTGGGGCAGTTAGTGAGTACCGGCTTATCAGAAACCCCGATATTTGTTAGGGTGGTGGGTAAATTTAAAGATTTCCAGCAGTTCGAGGGGTCATGCCACACCGAGCAGATGTCGACGCGAATACTCGCCTCCCCGGAAGTCTGTATGCCGTTCCCGGCAAGTTCTGGGGATTTCACGCTGTTGGGCGTCGAGACCATCCCGGGGCCTGTTTATTCTGTTATACCGATCACAATGAAGTGATGTTGAGGAAGGGGTCTGATTCTCGGGGAGACTGTCTCTCAACCTCTATCCGGCCCTGCCCAAATCGACCGAACCGG
This sequence comes from uncultured Bradymonadales bacterium, assembly GCA_964446725.1. Lineage (GTDB taxonomy): Bacteria > Myxococcota_A > Bradymonadia > Bradymonadales > Bradymonadaceae > SLJM01. Next base: position 1,281 of record CAYUPT010000728.1, read on the forward strand.
ATGTAAACAACTTTTGGGACTCAATTCATCCCCTGTGCCAGTGGTCGAAGATATGATGGCGAATCGGAGTGAAGAAGTGCTGGTTTTCTCAGGGAGTAAATGATGTCGAGTCTTGAACAAAAAATCGAGCAGATGCGCCGGGTTTTTCGCGGCGAGATCGAGTACGGAAAAGGAAAACCGGCCGAGCAGGCCAAGCGTTTTCGCAACGAAGAGATGTTCGAGGAGATCATCGAGCTGGCACGAGCCAACAGCGACATTGGCACTGGGGACGAGAGCGTCGATGTCTTGATCAGTCTATCCGGATTTTCTCCGGCGACCACGATTCTGGCCTATGAGATTTTGCGCCCAAAACGACTGCTGGTGATTACCTCTCGGGGAGCTAAGGCCAGCATCGATGTGATCGGAGACCATATCGTCGCACCGGGAGGCGACGGAGGGCTGAAGATGTCGCAATTTGAGCAGCGGGACTGTGAACCCACCGACCCGCTGAGCATCTACCGGATCATTAAGCGTCAACTCGAAAAGATGGACCACGAGCAGGACACCGGGCTGGTCAACGCGTATCTGGACATTACCGGAGGAAAAAAGGTGATGAGTGCCACGGCGGCGCTGGCGGCCTGGCAACTCGATTTGCCATTGGTTTACATCGACAGCGATTTCGACCCCGAGTTGCGTCAGCCCGAACCGGGCACCGAACGAGCGGTGTTGTTGGACAATCCGACGACGCTGTTCGGGGACCAGGAAATGACGACAGCGACATCGATTTTCGACAATGGAGCGTTCGAGGCGGCGGCCGCCCAGTTCGATCGACTTGCCGGCCGGCTGGCCAATCCCACACAGGCCCGTTTTATGCGTGACTTGTCTCGGATGTATCAGGCCTGGTGTGACATGAATTTCGAGGTGCTTGACGAGTATGCCGGACGGGTTGAGCAACACCTGAAAAACGCTCATCTCAAACTGGACAATCAGCGCACCCAGCGACTCGACATGCAGGCGGAGTTTCTTCG
>CAYUPT010000729.1:0-2283 GCA_964446725.1 uncultured Bradymonadales bacterium
CCCGCAGAGCCCGGTTGAACCCTGCGCCGCACTGGCGTGCCCCGGCACTCACTCCGAGCCCGCCCACCCTGAGCGATGGGTTAGGACCCGGCGACTTCGCCTGACAGCTCAACGAGGGCCGCCGCCCGTCTCGGAAGGTCGAAGAATACGCAGATGCGATTCTCGTCTTCGCGCGCTCCTCCAGGGTAGGCCTTTTTCAATGAAATCACCCCGAAGTGTGAGCGAGCTCACAGAGCAGGCGCTCGACATCCCTTCCAACTCTATTGTCGACGATTCGGGGACGAATTTTGCGTATTTTTTTTGATTTTTCTTTACCGACGGGATGATGGTGAATGGGGGCGTCCTCGATGATGTCGTCCGAAATCGGAGCGAAAACAGTGCACCCAAATCGTCAAAATATTCTGTCGTCTCCCCTGCCGCCCCCAGCGATAGCGGGGAGCCCGGGGGCATAGCGTTGGAGAGTGAGAAGCGGCAGTACGGGACCGCATCCAATGTTGTTTTCTCCCGCTCCCTTAGCCGCCTCCCTTAGCTGCCAATAAACCGCGGTCTTGGCTGCCTGTAAGCCCTTTCTGTGCGCCCTCTTGCATGCAGGCGCGCAATGGCGCACCATAAAGGTGGTTTTTTGTTACAACACCATCTCTTACACGCTGGAGTTCGTCATGAGCCTGACACTCGAACAGTTGGAAGAGGCCGGATTCCCGACCGAAACCTTTCCCGATGGTCTGCCCACGCCGGGTGAATCCAACATCTACGACAAGAAGATCGACGACGACAACGCCCTGTTCCGCTATCAGGTCAACGTCGACGGTGCCACCTACGGCATGGAGGTTCTGATCGACACCTCTACGGTCCCCGATCCGGCCGAGGGCGTCAGTTTTATGCTCAACCAATTCGCCTTTTTGTGGCGCCAGGATCCTTCCCAGGTCAAAGTAAAATCCGACGGTTCCTGCCGGCGCATCGATTTTTGATGACCACCGGGCGTGTGCCGAGTCTCATTTCCTCTCTACGGCCCCGAGATTGACATGTCATCCGAACCGATACGCGTCATGTTCTTTTGTCTCGGCAATATCTGCCGATCACCGCTCGCCGAGGCGCTATTTCGATACCATGTCAGACAACGAGGTCTGGACGGCGATTTCGAAATCGCCTCGTCGGGAACCGGCGCATATCACGTCGGAGAAAAGCCCGATCCGGGCAGTATCCGCGTCGCCCGGGAGCGGTTGGACCTCGATATCAGCGACCAGCGCGCCCAGCAACTCAGCGCCCAGCACCTCCAGGACTACGACTACCTGGTCGCCATGGATCGCTCCAATCTGAGCAATGCCCGGCGACTCGATGGCGCGGAGTCGGCAAATCTGTCGCTGTTTCGAGACTTTGAACCGCTGGAACACAATCGCAACTCCGACGTCCCCGACCCCTACGGCGGTGGCTCCGACCACTTCGAGGAGGTCTATGATATCGTCTACCGATGCACCGAAGCATTTCTCGATCATGTCATGGAGCGAGAATCTCTGGACTGATATGTATTCGACACAGCCTACACGCTCGTTGATTCTAATTGCTGTCTCCACAGTTGTACTTAGCGCCGTGACTACAACAGGCTGTGATCGCTCCAATGGCGACGATTCTCAGAGTGCGGCGTCGGCGACGATCGACGACGACCCGGCGGATACCACTGCCGACGACGCCCGGTTCTCGCGAACCGACGAACGACATCGCATGGTGGCCGACCAACTAGAGGCCCGCGATATCGATGACGAGCGCGTCCTGCAGGCCATGAAACAGACGCCTCGTCACCGCTACGTCCCCGAAAATATGCGCGCTCGCGCCTACGATGATCGCCCTCTTCCGATCGGGCATGAGCAGACGATCTCTCAGCCCTATATCGTGGCGTTGATGACCCAACTGCTCGACGTATCTGCCGGCGACCGCGTCCTCGAGATCGGCACCGGAAGTGGCTATCAGGCCGCCGTTCTCGCCGAATTGGGCACCGAGCTGTACACCATCGAGATCATCTGTGAATTGGCGGAACGTGCCGACGCCGACCTCGACGACACCGGTTACGGCGACGTCGAAGTTACCTGCGGAGACGGCTACCAGGGATGGCCCGAATACGCCCCCTTCGACCGCATCATCGTCACTGCCGCACCGCCGGAGATTCCCGAAGCCCTCGTCGAGCAACTCGCCGTCGGTGGCCGTATGGTCGTCCCCGTCGGCGAGGATCGCCAGATGCTGCGCATTCTCGAAAAGACCGTTGACGGCGAAATCGAGACCACGGACACC
>CAYUPT010000730.1:0-2280 GCA_964446725.1 uncultured Bradymonadales bacterium
AGTTTGCCCTCCGGTCCGGTCTGGTGGGTCACCAGCGTTTTGCCGAGGATTTCGTCGGCGTACTGGCGGACCTCGTCGATACTCTCGGCGATTTTGACACCGCCGGCCTTGCCGCGGCCTCCGGCGTGGATCTGGGCTTTGACGACCCACAGTGATCCGCCGAGTTCTTCGGCGGCCTCGACGGCCTCGTCGACGCTAAACGCCGGGTGGCCTTCGGGAACGGTCACTCCGTAGTCGCGAAATATGGTTTTCGCCTGGTACTCGTGAATGTTCATACGGTCTTCCTTTCCCCTTCGAAGAGCAACGGTTGTGCCGATGCGAATTGTAGCCACATGACACCGGCCAGAACTAAAGTCGTATCAGTCGCGATTTCTTTACCGATGGGCGGCGACGGCGTCAAGGACGCGATCGCCGAGGGCAGCGATGGACAGCTGGTGGTGAGATCCGGAAACCGGGATTCGACGGTGGCGATCCGGGCTTTTGCGCGCCAGTGGTCGGCCTTGCTTGTCCGTTACACCCACTCTTTGACGCCGGTTCCCACGTAATTGATCGAGGGCCCGACGATTTCGGAGAGAAGTCGAGCGACGTGGTGTGCTTCCGCTTTGGAAGTCGACGCCTCGACGACGGGAATTTCTCTTCCGCGGTCATCGATGATTCGAACCGTTGCCGCGTCGAGTCGTGTACCGGCCTTCGAATTGTCGACCGGGGCATCGACGATGGCGAAGGTCAACTCCCGGACATCCTCGAAGGCCACGGCAATCAGGCTTCCGTCGGCGCCCGTCGGCCAGGAGATGATCTGACGGGGGACGTCGAGTTCGCACAGAAGTGTATCTTCCAGGGTGGAGCGTCTGCCGAGTCGGTACATGATCATTCCCGCCACCAGCAGACCGAGAACCAACAGGACGTCCTGAATGTCGAATCGAATCGTCGCTCCGCTCAACGCACCGCTAAACAACACGTAGCCTACGACCAGTGCCGCCGTCACACCGCCCCAGAACCCCCAGGGGATAACCTCCGGGTCCTCGCGTCGAGCCCAGATTTCAATGACGTCTCCCGGCTTCTCGACGGCCCTCGGTTCGTAGATCAGTTGTGGGTCATCGATATCCAATTCCTGGACAGAGACTGTCGAACGACAGACGTCGCGATTTGTCCGGGCTTCGTCTTCTGTCGATCCTCGGCCCGATTTTTCGTCTTGAGAACGTTGGGTCACAGCAATGTCCAGCGATGAGCGCCAATGGAGGAGTGGTCGCTCGATGTAATTACGTCATCGACGTGCCAGATCCAAGAGAGCAACGGTACTTCCGGCAAACCTGCAGCAAACCGGGCGCCCCAGATATTTCGCCCACACACCCGGTGTCGGCATGCAATCGCGCCGGTGTGGCTCCCGGCACTACAGAGACTTTGAACTGCCGGAATTGCCACAAACCGTTGACACACCTGGTAGCCCGTGGTGTAGTCCCGGCAAATCGAAACCAACCGGCGACTGTCCGGCGTTTACGTATTGGAATTTACGAAGTCCTCAAGGAGAATAACGGTGACGAGTTTCCTACAAGAACATGGCCGCACGCACATGTGCGGAGAGCTGCGCAAATCGGATGTCGGCGAGACGGTGACCCTGATGGGTTGGGTCGCCACTCACCGCGACCTGGGCCGACTGGTCTTTGTCGATCTTCGCGATAAATCCGGCGTCACCCAGTTGCGCTTCGATCCCAATCACGCTCCCGATATCCACGATACGGCCGACTCCCTTCGGCGCGAGTGGTGTATCGCCGTCGTCGGCGAAGTCGTCAGCCGCGGGGCCAATGCCAACCCGGATATGCCGACCGGTGAAGTCGAGATCCGCCCCGACAAACTCGAGGTCTTCTCGAAAGCCGAGACACCGCCCTTTGATATCGAAGACGATCCGGACGCCACCGAGGAGCTTCGACTTCGCCACCGCTATCTCGATCTGCGCCGCGATCCTCTTCAGGAGGCGCTTTTGACGCGCAGCGAGGTCAACGCCGCGACCCGCAACTTCTTGCTCGATAACGGGTTTGCCGAATTCGAAACCCCGGTGTTGACCCGGTCGACCCCTGAAGGGGCTCGCGACTATCTGGTACCGAGCCGGATTCACCCCGCCAAATTTTACGCCCTGCCCCAGTCGCCGCAGCTCTTTAAACAGTTGTTAATGATCTCGGGCTTCGATCGCTATTTCCAGATCGTCAAGTGCTTTCGCGACGAAGATTTGCGCGCCGACCGCCAGCCCGAATTTACCCAGATCGATATGGAGATGTCCTTTGT
>CAYUPT010000731.1:0-2274 GCA_964446725.1 uncultured Bradymonadales bacterium
AACAACACCCGTCGAGAGTGGATCGTAGCCCCTGGTGACCGGACGAAAGGGAGGGGGCCAGGGGGAATAACGTCGACAACCCAATCCCCGCCACGAGCGGATCGTAGTCCCGCCTGATCAACCGATAGAGGTGAATGATCGTAATGGGGTTGTTAATGTCGCCGTTTGCTCTGGGGACTTTCGAACCCGTGCTGTATTGTCGATGTTGCGGGTGGGAGGACTGGGCAGAGCAATGCGTCTGTCAGAACTCGTGGCCTGCGGTGATGACGAGATTGTATACCTGAATTTTTAAATGATGGCCGGGAGCGTTATGAACGCCCATGGATCGAGAAAAGACCCGATGTTGGCGGCAATACTCGGGTTTTTATTTGGATGTTTTGGACTTCTTTACGTCTCGTTTAAACACGCGGCGATTGCCTTTGTCGTGTTATTTTCGGTCGGGATTTGTACCGGTGGCATCGGCTTTCTGGGGTGGTTTCTCTGCGGGTTTTACGGATACGTGATCGCCGAAGATCACAACGAGAAGATGTTCTACGCCGAAGAAACGGGTCAACAATTGCCGCCGGCCCACCAGCAGGGAGTTCAAGACTGGTCCCAGCCCCAGCAGCCGGAATACCAGCCGACGCCGGAACCTCGACGACAGGCTGGGGCAGGCCCGCAATCCGGGCGTCAGGCCGCGGCGCCACAGGAGCGCAACTCCGATCCCTACGCCAATCTGTACTGCACGGAATGTGGAACGGCGTTAAACGAGGGCGACAAATACTGCGGGGGCTGCGGGACGGCCACCGGATGAGGCGGCGATGTTATGGCTGCACGTCCTCTTCGATCCAGCGCTGCAGGCGGGGTCCGATGAGCTTCTGGGTATTCTGAAGTTCGCCCAGGTCTTGGCAGCCCGTCAGCGCCATGGCGGTGCGAAGCCCGCCGGTGGCAGCCCGGGCGAATTGCCGCGCACCGTCGGCGCCGTGATCGTGGGCGGCGCGAAGCCAGGGAAGGGCCATGCCGGCCATATCGGCGCCGAGCGCCAGGGCACAGGCGGCGTGGCGCCCGTTGCGAAGGCCGCCGGAGCCGATGACATTGAGGTTGCGGCGTGTGGCGTAGACGATCGACGCCGCCGTCGGAACCCCCCAGTCCCAGAATAACTCGCCCATATCGGCGGCGTCGGCATCGGCCCGTTTGGATTCCACGCCAATCCAGGTGGTGCCGCCGGCGCCGGAGGTGTCGACCCACTGCGCGCCGGCGTCGACGAGGCGGTCCAGTGTCGATGGCGACAGGCCGCAGCCCGTCTCCTTTGCGATCACTGGGATTGGCACCTCATCGATGAGTCGGGCGATGGCGTCGAGACAGCCGCGAAAGTCGCGGTCGCCCTCCGGTTGAATGAGTTCCTGGCCGGGATTGAGGTGGATGGCCAACCCGTCGGCGTCGATGGCCTCGCACAGTGCGAGAACGCCATCGGTCGACATCTCGGCGGCCTGGACGGCACCGATATTACCGAGCAGCGGGATATCGGGGGCCACGTCTCGGATCCGATAGGTGTCGGCGATGGTGTCATCGTCGGCCATCGCCCGCTGGCTCCCGATGCCCATGGCCAGTCCGAATTCGGAGGCTACCTGCGCGAGATCGCGGTTGATGCGCCGGGCCTTGTCGGCGCCGCCGGTCATGCCCGTGATCAGAAGCGGGGCGTCGACCGGCTTGCCCAGAAACTGCGTCGACATATCGATGTCGTCGACGGCCAATTCGGGAAGTGAATTGTGAAATAATTCCACGGCGTCGAGCAGGTTCGTCTTGACCCGCGACTCGACGTCTTGTTCAGCGCACAGGCGCAGGTGATCGCGCTTTCGCTCCGAAATATCGGGATCGTCAGAGGTCATGGTCAGCTCTCGGTGTTGGGGACGGTGGTCGGCGACGGGATGCAGTTACGGGATAGCCGCTCTGGGAGCGCAGGTCAAAAGCGGATTGCCGCCGGTTTTCGCAACGCCGTCGGTCATTCCTTAACATTGCGAATCGTTGACGCTATCGGAACGGTGATTCTATACTCCGCAGTCGCTGCGTTCTACTCGAGACGTTTTATCGGCGCTACCGGTGTTGCCGGCCGGCATATTGGTCGAGGTTTGAGTTTTGGAAGGTCCGCTTCTTTTCGGGAAATATTGCCTCCTCGAGCGCATCAGCGTCGGTGGAATGGCAGAGGTGTTCCGCGCCAAACCTCTGAATGCGCCGGACCCCGACCACTACTTTGCGGTCAAGCGGATCTTGCCTCACCTGGCGGAGGACGTGGAG
>CAYUPT010000732.1:0-2270 GCA_964446725.1 uncultured Bradymonadales bacterium
TAAAAAACAACATCGGACTGGTGGCCAAACAACTTCCCGACCAGTCCCACGACTACATGACCGAACTCCACGACTCCGACCACCAGCGGCTGATGATCGCCGACGTCAACGACGCCGTCGACCACGCCCTCATTGTCCTCGACGCCGTCGAGGGGTTTTACGAAGAGGGCCCGGATACCGGCCCCACCGCCTCCTTTAACGCCGTCATCGCCGGCACCGACCCGGTGGCCATCGACGCCCTGGGTGTCGCTCTACTTCGACGCCACGGCACCACCGACGCCGTCGAAGAGGGCCCGATCGCCGAACTCGACCAGATCCGCCGCGCCATAGAACTTGAGGTCGGCACCGCCGACGCCGACCACATCGAATTTTTAACCGACGACGATGAAAGCGAACAACTCGCCGACGAGTTGGCCGGCTACCTGCGCCGGTAAACGCCGTTTTCGGAGTCCTCGGTATCGATGGGGTAGCTGGTGCCCCCTCTCCTCGCTTCGCTCGGTTTCTCCCCCACCGGGGGAGATGACGTCTGTGGCGTTTTGACGGTATGGGGTTTTTCGGCGTCATGGCGGTATAGGGTTTTTCGGCGTCATGGCGGTATGGGGTTTTTCGGCGTCATGCCGGTACGGGGTTTTTCGGCGTCATGCCGGTACGGGGTTTTTCGGCGTCATGCCGGTATGGGGTTTTTCGGCGTCATGGCGGTATGGGGTTTTTCGGCGGATAAGCGAAGTACATCAATCGCACCAAAACGTCGCCTCCCCCGGTGGGGGAGGTGCCCGAGCCGACAGGCAAGGGCGGAGGGGGCACCGGTAAACCCGTTACCCCCGTTACCCCGCTAACCACCAGCCCGCGCCGACTCCTCGCGCTCCGCGATCTCGACGACCAACCGCTCCGCGCGGCCGGCAAAGAACCGTCGATACAACGGCGATATTGCCTTCCACAACGCCGCCAGCAGCCCCACGGCGGCCAGTTTGACGCCCCACTCCACGGCCGCCGACTGAAGTCCGGCGGCCACCGTCAGGCCCACGAATAAAAACCCGGCGCTCAACAAGATGGCCGCCGCCTGGCCTGCCAAAACGAATTTTTTACGCCGCTGAACGGCCCGTTCTCGAAGTTGCTCTGTAAATGTAGCGCGTTCCTGATCGGAGTCGGTGTCAACCCATTCCGTGCCCTGACATTCCACACAGGGCTCGTCGGACTCCGATGGTGTTAAACAATCGACGCAGATATATCGGCCGTTCATCGACAACGATTACTCCTCGTCCAGTATTTGACGGGCGATTTTGGCCATCGCCTCGTCGGCGCCCCGGACTCGATTGGCGAATTTTTCCTCCATCTTGCCGCCTACGACCGGCAGATCGATCTGAACTTCGCCCTCTACCGTGCGCCGACAGCCCCCGTCGATCTCCTCGAGCGTCGTCGTGCCCTCGACGTCGACGCGCTCCGTCATAAACGGAGTCTTGACCGTCCACGTTGTCGTTCCCGTCTCTCGGTCGCTGCGCTCGGTGCGGTCGTACTCGATCCGCTCGACGCCCAGCGCCTTTTGCATCACCGCCGGAATCTCGCGGCGCGACGCAAATCGGTAGGTCGTGATTTCCAGCCCGTCTTCTGTCGTCTCGTCGACGACGTCCCGGGTGGAATCGATTTCGTTTTCCAGACGGCGCTCGAATTCATCGCTCTCGAAAAGTTTGCGCAACTCTTGCGGTGAGCAGTCGAAGTCATCGGTAATCGTATAGCGCATAGAATCGTCCCAACGGGGTGTCATTGTCAGCCAATCAGAATCGTCGCCCGGAGAACATAGTCGACCCCGGGCCGTCGTCCAACCACCTGTCGATGTCGCTGACCGGTGGTTACCCGGCGTAGGTACAGACCACACCCTCGATAAGCGACATCGCCTCGTCGGGATTGCAGTCGCGCACCGGCTCTCCGTCGTCGCCGTCGTCGTTGGCTACGATCTGAAAATCCAACTCGTTGTTGAACTGCGAGAACGCAACGTCGTACGAAAACTCCACCTGGGCGACGCCGCCCGGCGAAATCGCCTGATCGATGGTCGCCGTCTCGATCAATTCTCCGCTGCTGGCCGAACTTTCAAATAGGTACAAACTCACCGGCATCCCCTCTGGGATGGCCGCCATCCCCTGGTTCTGAATCGTCGCCTGCAGGGTGATATCCGGCGGGCAGGCTACGGCATCGACCTGCACATTGCTGATGACCACATCCGGCGCATTGAGTGGAATCTCGCCCTGCTGGTTGGCCCGAAATGTATTGTGGCT
>CAYUPT010000733.1:0-2268 GCA_964446725.1 uncultured Bradymonadales bacterium
CGTCGACTCCGCCCCGTCGCCTCGAAGCTCCGAAATATGGTCGAAGAGCAGATCGTGCATCGCCCAGAATTGCCCCTGGTTGTCGGCGGCCTGTGCGGCGCGGGCCGCGATGTCGCTGCTGTGTTCGTCGCCGGGCAAATGTTTGAAGACAAGCCGTACTACGCCGTCGTCGTAGGCGTCGTAGACATCGTCTAGCGTCGCCGCCAGTCGTGCGCCAAATGGACACTGAAAGTCGGCAAATACAACGACCGTCACCCATGCGTTATCAGCGCCTCGTCGAGGACTTTCGCCGACGGGAATCAGGTCGCTGTCGACGAGAGTCGATGCTCGCTCCTCAGACTCCGCCGGGTCTGTCTCGCCGTCGGGACTCGGCGATGATGTCGAGCAACTTCCAAGGCCGACGAGGAGACTCAGCGTCAGGACAATCGTCAATGAGCGCGGGATACGATCCATGAGGTCGGGGCTCCGTGGGGTCGAGATGGGTCGAGACCGGTCCGTGCAATCTATGATTCCAGTACCCACCGTGCAATGAGGCCCCAATACAAAACCCGCCGCCAAATCGTTGGCGACGGGTTGAATGTATCAGTGCGGCGACGTTCGCATGGCGAAATTCCTCACCACATCGAGGTTATCGAAGTTACAGCTGGCCTTCGATGACCCGTTCGAACTCGCTGAAGGGCTGGGCGCCGTTGACTTCTTCTTCGCCGATAAAGAATGTCGGCGTGCCCTGGACACCGACGGAGCGACCCTCGGCCTCCTCGGCTTCGACCTGTTCGGCCACGGCGTCGCTGTCGATGTCCTGGCGGAATCGGTCCATATCGAGCCCGATTTCTTCGGCCAATTCTTCCCACAGGCCATCACCGAAGCGATCTTGATTGTCGTACAAGGCTTCGTACATCTCCCAGAATTGACCTTGCTGGCCGGCGGCAACCGCGGCGCGGGCCGCCGGTCCACTTTCGTCCTGGAAGGCAAGCGGAAAGTTTTTGTAGACCAGTTGAACTCGGTCGCCGTATTCGTCCATCACGTCCTCCATCGTATCGGCTGATCGAGCACAGAAGGGACACTGGAAGCTCGAGAATTCATAGATCGTCAGCTCCGGATCATCGGCGCCTTTGGTGAAGGAATCACCGATACTGAGGTCGTCGGGATCGAAGTCACCACCGTCGGCTTCCGGTTCCGGTTCGTCGTCCGGCTCTTCTTGCTGATCCAGTTGCTCTTCGACGGCCGCTCGGTAGATGGCGTCGCTATCAACTCCGTCGTCGGCGAGTTGTTGGGCCACATCCAGTTGTTCGTCGACAATCTGATCGAAGTCCTCCAGGGGTTGAGCGCCGCTCAATTCAGCGCCGTTGATCAGAAAATACGGCGTTCCGCGAACGCCCAACTCTTGGCCGAGTTGTCGGTCGGCTTCCACGGCATCGGCGATGGCATCGTCGTTAAAATCGGTGCGAAACTGATCGACATCCATGCCGAGTTCTTCGGCGATCGCAGCGCCCAGTTCTTCCATGGGAACATCTCCGTAGTTGTCGATGTGGTGGTATAACGCCTTTTGCATCGCCCAGAATTCGGCGTCGCCCTGGCGAGCGGCGGCTTCGACGGCGCGGGCTGCCGGTTCGGCCTCCGGTTGCATCCCCAGTGGGAAGTGCTTGGTGACGACGCGAACATCGTCGGGTCGATTCTCGAGCAATTCGTCGATGGTCTCCGACGACCGGGCACAAAACGGACATTGCATCGAGACGAACTCCACGATGGTTACCGGAGCGTCGCCGTCGCCTTTGATGGGGCTGTCGTCGATGGGAATTAAGTCGCTGTCGAGTTGGGGATTGGAGTCGGCGACGGCGATGTCGTCGATGTCAAAGCCCAGTTCACCGATCAGCTCGTCGACAGAGGGCGTTGGCTGCTCCCCGGCCGAAGGTGCCGGTTCGGGCGCCGCGTCCGTTGGGGTCGGGCGGGCGGTGCCGCCGCCGTCGACGTTGTGGATGACGGAGGCGGCGTACAGTTCGTGTTCGTCGACGCCATCTTCACGAAGCTCTTCGACCAATTGGAGTTCCTGGTCGATGATGTATTGAAACTCTTCGATCGGTTTGGCACCGGAAGCGAGTTGGCCGTTGATCCGGAAGTGAGGCGTGCCTCGGACACCGATATTCCGGCCGAGTTCGACATCGTCTTCGATGCCGTCCATAAGTTCGGGGTCGTTGAAGTCGGTGCGAAACGTTTCTTCGTCGAGGCCGAAGTCGGCGATCAATTCCGCTCCCAGCTCCTCCATCGAGC
>CAYUPT010000734.1:0-2248 GCA_964446725.1 uncultured Bradymonadales bacterium
GTCAGTCCCAGCAAAAGGCCGGTGCCCAATTCCTTTAGGAGCGCTTTGAACCACTGGTTGAGCCGGAGATCTCCGGTGGCAATGGCCCGGACCATCACCGTCGCCGACTGGGCCCCGGTATTGCCGCCGCTGCCGATGAGAAGTGGGATGAAAAATGCGAGGGCGATGACACTTTCCAACGTCTCTTCAAAGAAGGCGATGACCCCCGACGACATCAAATTGACCAGAATCAACACCAGCAGCCAGCCGATGCGCTTTCGGTACATGATCCAGGACGGCGTCTCACTGTAGCGGCGCTCCAGCGGTTGGACGGCGCCGTATTTATGAAAATCCTCGGTGGCCTCCTGTTCGGCAACATCGAGGATGTCGTCGACGGTGACGATGCCCAGAAACGTGCCGTCGTCGTCGATGACGGGAAGGGCCACTTCGTCGTAGCGCGACAGCGCTTCGACGGCTTCTTCCCGATCCTGGAACGGTGACAGGGATACGAAGGAGTGATCCAACTGCTCCTCGACGGTGGCGTCGCGGTCCGACAAAATAAGGTTCCGCAGACGGATGGTGTCGACGAGCTTGGAGTCCTGGTCGACGACAAATAAAAGGCTGACAATTTCACTTCGTCGTCCCCGTTCCCGAACCTGCTCCAGCGCCTCCTTGACTGTCGAATCGGGCCGGATTCGCACGCAGTTGGGGTTCATCAGCCGGCCCACACTCTCGTCGGGGAATCGCAGCAATTCCCGGGTTTCTTTGATGTCGGCTTTATTGAGCAGGTTGAGTAAATCTTCGGTCTTTTCGTCGGGAAGTGATTCCAACAACTGGACCCGGTCGTCGGGCTCGAGGTGATGGAATACGGTGCGCAGGTGATTGCCGTCGAGGTGTTCGAGCAGTTGTTCGGCTCGCTCGGTGCTGACGTGGGCCACCAGGCGCGCAGCGAGTCGGCGAGGGAGGGCTCGAAATGCCTGTCGATGATGGGGATGTTCGAGTTTGTGGAGGGCATCGGCGAGTTCGGGAACCGGAACTCCGGCGATGGTCTCGTGGAGTCGATCCCAGTCCTTTTGCTCGAGTATTTCTCGCAGTTGTCTGTGGAGTTTAGGCGTTGACCGAGAGTGCTTGTCAGGTGACGAGTGGGTCATGACAACTCCATCAATGAGGTACAACGAGCGAGATCGGCCTGTGAGTAGGCCGTACCATAGACCACGGGACAACAGGCACAAACAGGGCAACCGGGACTACACCAAATGGGGATTGCGTGCTAAGCAATTCTTGAGAACGCGACGTGGTGTTTTAGGTCGATTTTAGCTGAAGGCACAGCTCATGGAATTGCTGGAGAAATTGTCGGAGATGCCCGGAGCGCCGGGACGCGAGGAGCGGGTGCGCGAATATATCATCGAGCAAATCGACGATGTCGCCGATGAGGTGCGAACCGATGCGATGGGCAATCTGATCTGTCGAAAGCGCCCGGACGGTGAGCCAGAAGATGCCCAGCGCGTCATGATCGCCTGCCATATGGACGAGATCGCCTTTTACGTGCGCAGCATCGACGACGATGGGTTTATCCGGGTCCAGAACGTCGGCGGTTTCGATACGCGAAATCTCTTTTCGTCGAGAGTCCGCATCGAGACCCGCGATGGCGATGAAATTATCGGCAATCTCAATCCCGGCGGAAAGCCGGTGCATATCGCCTCCAAAGAAGAGCGAGAAAAGATTCCGGAGGTCGACGAATTTTTTGTCGATACCGGTCGCGACGCCGAAGAATTGCGCGGGAACGTCCGGCCCGGAGACCCTGTCACGCTGATTCAGGATTTCGTCGAACTCGGCGATCTGGTCTCCGGGAAGTGCCTCGACAATCGGGTTGCCTGCTGGGTCGGAATCCGGATCTTGCAACAACTGGAGAGTACGGAGTACGACCTGCATGTCGTGTTTACCGTCCAGGAAGAAGTCGGGCTTCGCGGAGCGACGACCTCCAGTTTTGACGTCGATCCCGATATCGGCATCGCCGTCGATACCACGCTGGCCGTCGATACGCCGGGGGTCCCCGAAAAGGACCAGATCACGGCCGTCGGCGACGGCGCGGCCATCAAAGTGCTCGACTCGGCGACGGTCAGCGACAAGCACCTTGTCGACGAGTTTATCGAACTCGCCGAGGGCCGTGAAATTGAGCATCAATACGAGGTGCTTCCCAGTGGTGGCACCGACGCCGGGGCCCTTCAGCGGACCCGGTCGGGCTGTCGGGCCATTACGCTGAGCATTC
>CAYUPT010000735.1:0-2243 GCA_964446725.1 uncultured Bradymonadales bacterium
ATCGGGAACGACCAATCCGGGCGATTACTACGGTCTGGATACCGATGAGCTGATGGATATCTATCGGCTGATGTATCTGTCCCGGAAACTCGATGACGCCGAGATCAATCTAAAGCGCCAGCAAAAGATCTATTTTCAGATCTCCGGCGCCGGCCACGAGGCGGCATTGGTCGCCGCCGGCAAGGTGCTGCAGCCGGGATACGACTGGTTTTATCCCTACTACCGCGATCGGGCGCTGGTTCTAACACTGGGCATGACGCCGACGGAAGTCCTCGCCGAAGCCGTCGGTTCCTCCGAAGATCCCAACTCCGGGGGCCGTCAAATGCCCTGTCACTGGGGTCACAAAGACCTCAATATCATGACCCAGTCGTCGTGTACCGGCACCCAGATGCTGCAGGCCGCCGGGGCTGCCGAAGTTCCGGATATCATGTCGAAAGTCGAGGAGTTGAAAGAGCGCGACGACTACGGCGACGATGAAGTCGTATTTGTCTCCATCGGCGACGGCGCCACCAGCGAAGGCGAGTTCTGGGAGGCCGTCAATACGGCAGCGAACTTCAAGTTGCCCGTGCTCTTTATGGTCGAAGACAACGGCTACGCCATCAGCGTGCCCGTCGAAGTTCAGACCGCCGGCGGCTCGATCTCGAAGGCCACCAGCGGCTTCGAAAACCTCCATATCACCGAATTCGACGGCTGCGACCCCGTCGAAAGTTACGGCCAGATCTCGGAGGCCGTCGATTACATTCGATCCGGCAAGGGCCCGGCGCTGGCACATGCCCACGTGATCCGACCCTACAATCACTCCATGTCGGATAACGAAAAGGACTACAAACCGGCCAAGGAGCGCGAAGAAGAGGCGGCGCGCGACCCGCTCAATACCTTTCCCGATTTTCTCGTCGACGAGGGATTGGCGACGGGCGAGGAACTCGAAGAATTGCGCGATGACGTCGATGCCCGTGTGCAGGACGCCGTCGACGAAGCGCTGGAAATGCCGACGCCGGAGCCGGAGACGGCGCTGGACTTCGTGTACGCCGAAGACGACGAGGCCAATCCGACGACCGAACATTTCGACACCGAGCCGGAGTACGACTCCGATGACGGTCAGTCGACGATGGTCGATCTCTTAAATCACTGCCTGCGCACCGAGATGGAGCGCGACCCGTCGGTGGTCATCTTCGGCGAGGACGTCGCCGATGTGACGCGCGAAGAGTACATCGAAGAGGTCAAAGGAAAGGGCGGCGTCTTCAAGGTGACCCACGGATTGCAAAAGCAATTCGGCGGCCGCCGGGTCTTCAACAGCCCGCTCGCCGAGGCCAATATCGTCGGCCGCGCCATCGGCATGGCCCAGCGCGGTCTTCGACCGGTCGTCGAAATCCAGTTCTATGACTACATCTGGCCGGCCTTTATGCAGCTTCGAAATGAGCTGTCGAATGTGCGCTGGCGCTCCAACAACGCCTTTAGCGCCCCCGTCGTCGTACGCGTCCCCATCGGCGGTTACCTCGGCGGCGGCGCTCCCTACCACAGCCAGTCGGGAACGACGCTCTTTACCCAGACGCCGGGGCTTCGGGTGGTTATGCCGTCGACGGCAGAAGACGCCGCCGGCATGCTGCGCACGGCGATTCGCTGCGACGATCCGGTGATGTTTCTCGAACACAAGCACCTGTATCGCCAGCAGCACAACAAGGGCAATAATCCCGGCGACAACTACATGATCCCCTTCGGCAAGGCCCGAACCGTCCAGGAGGGCGAGGACCTGACGATCATTACCTACGGAGCGCTCGTCGAGCGCGCCCGGCGCGCCGCCAAGCGTTTTGATAATATCAGCGTCGAGATCATCGACCTGCGGAGTCTCAATCCCTACGACTGGGACGCCATCAGCCACAGCGTCAAGAAAAACAACAAGGTCATCGTCGGCTACGAGGACAACTCGTCCTGGGGTTTCGGCACCGAAATTGCGACCCGGATCTCCGACGAGCTATTCGAGTACCTCGACGGCCCGATCCAGCGCGTCGCTTCTATGGACAGCTTCGTGGCCTATCACCCGGATCTGGAAGAAGAGATTCTTCCCGGCATCGACGACTTTGCCGAAAAGATCGAGTGGCTGGCGAAGTACTGATCGTATGTTATCAAACTTTGCTCCCCACCGGGCCGAGCCCGGTTGGGGCCGCAGGGTGGGGTGAGTAGTTCGACGGTATGTTATCAAACTGTGCTCCCCACCGGGGCAAGCCCGGGTGGGGCCGCAGGGT
>CAYUPT010000736.1:0-2237 GCA_964446725.1 uncultured Bradymonadales bacterium
TCCTGCTCGTCGAGGATAATCCCGGCGATGTTCGGCTCGTCGAAAAGCGGCTCGAGCAAATAGACAACCGGCTTATCGGGGGAGTCCCCGAGATCTGTGAAGCTGCAGACCTCCAGTCGGCCATCGAAGCACTGGCGAATTCGGACTTCGACATCGTATTGCTCGACCTCGGTCTACCCGACTCCGCGGAGCTCGACACCCTCTCCGAGTTGCGCCCCCACTCACTGAGAATTCCGATCGTGGTACTGACGGGACTCGACAATGACGATGTGGCCTTTCGCGCCGTCGAAGAGGGAGCCCAGGACTTCCTGAAAAAAGATAGCCTCGACGGCGAGAGTCTGGCCCGATCGATACGCTACGCCATCGAGCGAAACCGCCGGAAACTCAAAGCCGACGTCATTGAGACGGCCGCGGTCCCAATGATGCTTGTCGATATCACCGGTCGCCAGTCGGCGGTGGTGTTCTGCAACGCCGCCTGTCAGCGCCTGACGGGACACCGGCGACGCCAGTGGCTGCGACGCGGTCTCCGCGTATTAAAACACGACAACAACGGGATTCTTTCTCGCATCGGTCCCTCGGCGGTGCGCGATGTCGGCGGTCGGACGACCATCCAGGTCCAGACACAACGCGAGGACGGGACGGAATTCTGGTGTTCCATCGATGCCATTCCACTCAATGCGTACGATGGAGAAACGAGCCATATCCTGTATTCCTTTTCCGATGTCACCGATACCGTCCAGCAGCGCTCCCGACTCGCCGATTACGATCGGATGAATACTCTCTGTACCGTCGCCAATGGTGTCGCCCACGAGATCAACAACCCGCTGGCGTTTTTGACATCGAATATCGAGTACGTCCGACGTCGCATCGAAAATAAGGGGGTTGATGATATCGGGCCCATCGTCGAGGCCCTCGACGATGCCCTGGAGGGAACTCACCGCGTCGACAGCGTCGTCCAGGACCTCCAACAGCTCAGCGGAAACTCCGAGGCCTTCGAATTTGATCTGGAACCGGTCTGCCTTCGGAATGCCATCGAGACGGCCCTTACGGTGGCTCGTAACCATATCAATGACCGCGCGAAATTGACCTGCAAGCTCGAAGAAACCCCACCGGTACTCGGTGACGAATCCAAACTCGGTCAAGTCATTCTCAATATTCTGATCAATGCCGCTCAGGCCATCCCGGCCGGCGATCCCAAACACAACGAGATCTTCGTGTCCACCGAACTGCGCGAGGAACACGTCGTACTGTCGGTGAGCGATACCGGAGTCGGCATTCCCGCCGATGAACTGGATCGGGTATTTGAACCCTTTTTCTCGACGAAGGACTCGACGACGGGAACCGGCCTGGGGCTGTCGATTTCCAAACAGATTCTCAATGAATTTGGCGCGGGCATTGACCTGGAATCGACGGTCGGCGAGGGAACGACTGTGGAAGTCATGCTCCAGAGGATTGAGGCGTGAACGCCTGTTGTCGTTGAAGTCGGAGCCCTTCTATCGAAGTTGTCCATCGACGTTTGTTGAGTCTTGGGCCGGTTCGGCAGTTGATTCGTCGACGCAATATCGGGCTGTATCGAAGGGGGACGAAACTGTTATAGTCGAACTGCGTTCCCCAGTGAGAAGCGGTCATTCATTGCGGGCCGAGCCCCCAGGAGGCCTTGGTCGCCATGCTCCCGGCGAAGCCCGAGAGTATGCGATCGCTCGGCAAATGCAGATGGGAAATGGCTTTGAACGTCTCTTTACCTCCAACTGTTTTCGAGCCCGAGATTGGACAATGAGCCCCCTCCGAAACTGGCTGTTCCACTCCCGAGATCGCCATTGCTCACCGCCGGATATCTGCACGGCCCGCGGGGCCACTGCCACCGAATACCTGGTCATACTCGTACTGGCCAGTGTGGGGCTTATCGCCGGCATCGAACTCTTCGCCGGAGGACTGGGCCACCAACTCGACAACGCCGCCGAACTGCTCGCCGGGACATCCACCGATGGCGTTCAGGAATCGGGCCACGGTGTCGCATCGGGAACCGGCGATGCCACGGCCTCCGGCGTCGGCGAGGCCTCCGACTCCTCGCGAAGCGGGTCACGGAATTCCGGTAGTGATCGCGTCAGTGGCGGCCAGGCGACCTCCGATCACGGCGCGATTTCCGGTAGCAGCGCCTCCGACGAACAGGATTCCGGTGGACTCGGGCCTCTCTTACTGATCGCTTTAATTATCGGTGGAGTCGTCGTCGGGGCACT
>CAYUPT010000737.1:0-2120 GCA_964446725.1 uncultured Bradymonadales bacterium
AGACCAGTCGCTGCTTCCTGCCGTGCGAAAATCTCTCGACCAGGCTGTCGCTCCACTCGCGCAGCTCAAAGAGCGTCAGCAGATGGTCGATGCGCTCCGCAATGTGAGCGTGTTCCATGTCGTAGAGGCCGCCGATAAAGCGCAGGTATTCAAAGGTGGTCAACTTTTCGTAGATGTGGGGCCGGTCGGGGATAAAGCCCGTGATCTTTTTGGCGGCCACCGTCTCTTCGGAGAGGTCGTAGCCGTCGATATTGATGTGGCCGCCGGTCGGTTCGATAAGCCCGGTGATCATGCGCATGGTCGTCGTCTTGCCGGCGCCATTGGGCCCCAGCACACCGAAGACCTCCCCGGAGGGAACGTCGACCTCGATGTGATCGACGGCGGTAAAATCGCCGTACTTCTTTGTCAGATCGCGGACGGTGACCAGCGGGCCGTCGCCGGAGCTTGAGTGAGCTGAATCCATGACAGACTTCCTGCAGTAAAGACGAGTGCTACTGGGGCTCGAGGCGTTCCGGTCGGTAGTGATCATCGACAAATAGCTGGAGGTGGCGGTGGGTCAAGGCGCCGCCGTCGACGGTGGGGTCGATGGCGCCGACGTAGGTGCCGTCGCGGTATATCGCCAGCCACAGGTGGGGGACGACATTGCCGTCAGAGGCGTAGACGCCGTGGACCAGATGCGGTGGCATGTCGGCGGCGTGAAGTGCGTCGGCGATGGCCGCCAGACAGTGAAGGGGCGTCGATGGCTCGTCGTCGATGGCCTCCGGCCACGCTGCATGCGCATCAATGCCGGGATCGGCGGCGGGATCGATATCGCAGAAATCGGCGGCGCCGGCGATGGCGCCGATATCGAGTTCATCGTCGTCGATGGCATCTTCGACGACAGCGACCATGGCGCTGACGGTGTCGTGGTCGTCGGCCGTCGAGACCGGTTGGTACTCCGAGTTTTCGGGAGCGTAGCCCGGGTTCCACAGGCGGTTGTCGACCCCCGCTTCGACGCGCGCCGACTCATCGGTCTGAATCGCCACGTGCTGGCGGGGCGCGACCAGGTTGAGTCGGGAGCCGTCGGTCAGATCGTCGAGGCGGTATTCTCTCGTTTCAGTGCCGGGCTCGGTGGACTCGACGAGGCTCTCCAGGTCGTCGGCCGGTTCCAATCGGTCGACTTCGCCGGAGCCAAAGCGGGCGACGACGGCCAGCAGATCGTCGGTGTCGATGGAGCCGACAAAGGGCGGCGACGCATCGACGGCGTCTTCGATGCGTTCTTCGGCGCTTTGAAATTGCGACGGGCCGATGGGCGACGGGATCTGGCGGACGACGATGCCCATCGGCAACGCCTGGCTCAGTATCCGGCCCCGCGAATCGGTAAATACTCGGGTGTCGATGTCGCCGACGGATTGGACGAAATCGTAGGCCTCCTGGTTGCCATCGACGGTATCGATCCACTCCCGGCCCTCGTAAGTGATCTCGAGTTGGGTCGGCGACAGCGTCAGGGGATCGAAAAATTCCTGCTCGAAGCGGTCGCCCTCGCTCAATTCCTCGGTGGCCAAAATCTCGGCGATGGCATGGGTCGCCAGTCGGGGCCGCTCTTTGACGTCGGCGACAAATTGCCGCGTCGAATCCTCGAGGTTGATATTGACGTGGACCTTCGCGTCGCCGTCGGCGTCGCTAAAACGGCCATTCATGCCGAGCTCCATACCGAAGGCTTCGACAGTGCCAGTCGCCGAGCGCAATTCCAATGACTCGTCGAGCGTGGTTCGCGAACTGAAGCGAAGGCCGTAGCGCTCCTCCATCATCTCCAATTCGACGATGCCCTGAAGTTCGACGAGCCAGCCATCGATAAGCCGGGTCCGATCCTCGCGCAGCATTCCCGTTTCTTCGCCGTCGCGGTAGACCGCCATCCACAGCGTCTCCTCCTGGAGTTCGACGGCGGAATCCCCCAGAGACACCGCCTCCTGGCGCTCCTCGCCGATCCACAGGAAGGCGCCGACAGAACCGATCCAGATGGCGACAACCAGAATGCCGATAATATCGAAGGGGCGCACAGCAATGACCTCGGTCCGTGACAGCGAATGGCGCGCCCGCATCCTAGGTCATTGCGGCGATGTGCGCCAGTCGATTGGATG
>CAYUPT010000737.1:2130-2236 GCA_964446725.1 uncultured Bradymonadales bacterium
ATACGACGACCCGCGGAAGTGGCAGGCCCCGATATGCCGTGTGCCATCGGGAAAAGGCCCCGATATGCCTTGTGCTATCGGTGAATAAGCCTTGTGAGCTAGAAAT
>CAYUPT010000738.1:0-2236 GCA_964446725.1 uncultured Bradymonadales bacterium
GCCGCAGCCCGACAGCACGAATAGAAATATTGGCACAACGACGGCGAGTGACGGTTTGATATCCATCCTGTCGACTCTCCTCGGCAGTGATCGGGTCCGGATACGGCCCGTTTATCAACATATTAGCAGACTGGACCGCCGGTCTCGCACCGTCAAGGTCGTCGAGGCCGTCGGACCCACGGAGTTGGTTCGATGAAAGAGCCCAATCAACAGGATTCCTCGCCCGATCCCGATCAACCCCCGGAGTCACTCGGCGGCGCCTTTGGATCGCGGACCATCTGGATCGCCGTGTTGATCGGGCTGGGCGCGTTATTTGCGATCCATCATCTACAGAGCCCCGGGACCGTCGAGGAGATCCCCTACAGCGAGATGAAGACTCGGATCGCCGATGGCGAAATCGAGGAAGTCGAAGTTTCGCAGTGGGAGATTTTGGCGACGCCCACCGAGGAGGCCCGTGACCGATTTCGCGAGGAGTCCGAAATTGAGGGCTTCGATGTATGGAAAGCCGTACGTCTTCAAGACGACGACCGCCTCGTCGAGCTGCTCGAAGAACAGGGGGTGGTCATCAGCGCCAAAGAAGATCAGGGCTGCGGTGAAGGGGGTATGCTTTGGCTGTGGTTGCTCCCGATTTTGCTGATCTTTTTGTTCTGGAGCTTTCTGGTCCGGCGTATGCAATCGATGAATAGTCCCGGCGCCGGGGGCAATTCGCAGATGATGAGTTTCGGCAAGAGCAAGGCCAAGGTCTACGCCCAGGAGGGCACGGGGGTGACCTTTGAAGATGTGGCCGGGGTGGACGAAGCCAAAGAAGAATTGCGGGAAGTCATCGAGTTTTTGCGCGAACCGTCGCGATTTACGCGGCTCGGCGGCAAGGTGCCCAAAGGCGTATTGCTCGTCGGGCCACCGGGGACCGGCAAGACCTTGCTGGGCAAGGCGGTCGCCGGCGAGGCAGAAGTTCCATTCTTCAACCTCAGTGGTTCCGATTTCGTCGAGATGTTTGTCGGCGTCGGCGCCGCGCGAGTGCGCGACCTCTTTGAGCAGGCCCAGGAGAATGCGCCGTGCATCATCTTCGTCGATGAGTTGGATGCCATCGGCAAGACCCGCGGTGGAGGCGGGATGCAGACCAACGAAGAACGAGAGCAGACGCTCAACGCGCTGCTCGTCGAGATGGACGGATTCGATGCCCGCAGCGGGGTCATTATCCTGGGGGCCACGAACCGACCGGAGGTATTGGATCCGGCGCTTCTTCGCTCCGGGCGCTTCGACCGTCAGGTCGTCGTCGATCGGCCCGACAAGAAGGGACGGCGCGAAATTCTGGATGTCCATGCGCGGTCGATTGTCCTCAGTGACGATGTCGACCTCGACGTGGTCGCCGCTCAGACACCGGGCTTTGTGGGAGCGGACCTGGCGAACATCGTCAACGAAGCGGCACTTCTGGCGGCTCGAAAAGAAAAAGACGCCGTCGAATTGGATGATTTCCAGGACGCCGTCGAGCGCGTGATCGCCGGGCTCGAAAAGAAGAGCCGGAGGTTGAGTGAAAAGGAGACCAATATCGTCGCCTTTCACGAATCCGGACACGCCATTGTTGCCGGAGCTCTCGACGGCGCCGACCCGGTCCACAAAATCAGTATCGTCTCCCGAGGCATCGGAGCGCTCGGATATACCCTTCAAGTGCCGCTTGAAGACCGCTACCTGGTGACCCGAACGGAATTGCAGGACCGAATCTGCTCACTGCTGGGAGGACGGGCTGCCGAGGAGCTTATCTTCGGCGACATCTCCAGTGGGGCGGCCAACGATCTGCAGCGCGTCACCGATATTGCGCGGCGCATGGTCAGCGAATACGGCATGAGCGAGTCGGTGGGCAATCTGAGTTTTGGCGATAATTCCAACCAGTATCTGGAGGGCTCCGGGCTGTCGACGCGCAACTACTCGGAGCGCACCGCAGAGATGATCGACAGCGAAGTCCATACCCTGGTCGATACGCTCTATGAGCGGACCCTGGAGTTGCTGCGAAATAATATGGAACTCCTCCACGAAATGGCGGAGACGCTCAAGGAGACCGAGGTCCTGGAGGGCGACCAACTGGATGGACTCATGGATCGCGTCCAGCAATACGATGGGCGGGATGACGACTCACCATTTGACGTTCTCGACGTCGACGAGGAGCCATCGGAGGCCGAACAAGAGGTCGACGAGGGGTCTGAAAAGGAAGAACCCGATGACGATACTACGGGTGTTT
>CAYUPT010000739.1:0-2236 GCA_964446725.1 uncultured Bradymonadales bacterium
CGATTCCGGCGGCGACGATGCATTGTCGCCGCTGGCCGACGAACTCGTCGGGTGGACGATGGCCGTGGAGTACGTCCACGACCTGCAGCGAGCCCCTGTGATCGACGAATTGCAACCGCTTACGGAGTTGCCGGAGACGATCCGCGATGAGTGCCAGAAGCTGACCTGCTTTCTACGCGAGACGTCTGGATTTCGGGACGTCTATGTCCGCATCGCCGACGAACTCGGCGAGTTGCTGCGCACGGAGTTCGAGGCCGGTGTGGTCGACGACCTCGGCGATATCGATACCTTTCGCTTCGAGGAGGTGCGATTTTTTCGCGGGGCGCTCGATGCGGTGGCAAAAGAGCAGTGGGAGACGGCGCTGGAGCGATTGCAACAGCGGGCTCAGGGGACCTCATTTTGGATCGACCGCGATCCCACGCGCAGCCACGCCTGGACACTGGTTCAAAGCGCCGCGAGGTTGGGCAAGGCGGTGGCTGACCATCCGGCGCCCTTGGCGGGAGCGCAAAGTCTCCCGGAAGCGGTGCAGTCCTATGTCGAGGGGGCATGGAGCGTCGACAAGGCACATCGCGAACTCGAACAGCGCAGGGCGGCGCTACTGGAGCCGGGGCTCGACGAATTTTCGAAACTTCGAAAGCGACTCGACGAGATGCGCAGTGTCTATCGGCAGTGGGCCGATGAATTGGCGCATAATTTCAACGACCTCTGTGAACGGGTGGGTTTCGTTCCCACCGAGTCACTTCAGCAACGCCATATCTTCGAGCAGGTCGTCGAACCCTGGACGTACGGCGCCGAGAAGACGGCGGTCGTCATGGTCGACGCCCTTCGCTACGAGATGGCGGAGGCCCTTCGAGCCGATCTGGACGACGTGGGGACTTCGATACACCTCGACGGGCGGCTGGCAGAGCTTCCGACGGTCACGGCGGTGGGGATGAACGCCCTGGCTCCGGTGGCCGATTCCGCCGGACGGCTCCAGCCGATCATTCGCGACGGCAAATTCAAGGGCTTCGAAACCAGCGTGTTTCAGGTTCGGGATCCGAAGACCCGAAAAAAGATGATGCGCCATCGCGTGGAGGGCAGGACGTGCCCGCTGATGAACGTCTCGGAGGTGGTCAACGGGGCCAAGGATCTGAGCCGGGTTGTCAACGAGGCCTCGCTGGTGTTGGTCCACAGCGAGGGGCTGGACAAAGTCGGCGAGCAGGGATTCGGGCAATTGACCTTCGATACCACGCTTCGCGATATCCGCAGCGCGATCCGGATTTTGCGCGAGGCCGGGATTCAGCGCTTTGTCGTGACATCGGACCACGGATTTTTGCTGCTGGACTCGACGACGCGCCGAAAACAGCAACAGGGGAAAAAGACAGATCCCAGTTCCCGGTGGCGTCTGTACCCGGGAGAGCAGAGCGATGAAAGCCTGGTCAGCACACCGTTGACGGCGTTGAAGTACGACGGCGTCGAGCAAAGTCTGGTGATGCCCCGGGATACGTCGATCTTTGACGAGGGAGAACTGGACAAGACCTTTGTCCACGGCGGAAACTCACTTCAGGAGCGGCTGATTCCCGTCCTTCGCATCGAATACCGGCGCCAGATCGGCGGAAGCACCGGGCAGTACCAGATCGAGGCCCACGTCGGGGAGTCGGTGATGGATATGCACTGTCTGCGTCTCAACGTCAGTCCCGAACAGGGCGTGCTCGACCTCGGCGGACCGCAGGACGTCGAACTCTCGCTTAGGCCCCCGGAGGGCGTCACTGCCGAGTTGTGCAGCGCCCGAGATGGAGCCCGGCTTCGTGGGGCGTCGGTCATTGTTCCGGTCGAGGAGACGGTAGAGCTATTCTTTAAGCTGGAGGCCGAAGACGACCGGCGAGCTCGCATCGAAATTTACGCCCCGACCCAGAGCGACGTGGTGCAAGCGAAGACAGTGGATGCCCAATTCGATGTCATCGGAGTCGGGCCCGACAACAAGTCCAATAATGGCCAGGAAGAGCAGTCGGGATCGTCGTCGCCGTCTGCAGAGGCGCTAGACGCCATCGAAGACGAGGCGATTCGCGACGTCTTTGCCCATATTTGCGAGTACGGCTCCATCGACGAAAAGGGGGCGACCCGTATGCTGGGTTCAGCTCGAAAATTCCGGCGGTTTTCGATGAAATTCGAGGACTACGTCGACAGGCTTCCCTTCATCGTCGAGATCCGGTGGAGTCGAGAGAAGAATCTCAAAGAATACGTCCTGGTATAAGAA
>CAYUPT010000740.1:0-2233 GCA_964446725.1 uncultured Bradymonadales bacterium
CGGCCGGTGCGCGTCGGAAATGATGCCTGGCATCAACATCAACTCGATGTGTACGGAGCGCTGCTCGCCGCCGCCTACCGACTTCGCGACTACCTCGAAGACCTCGACGCACTGGCTCGTCGATTTCTGGTCGACGTCGTCGACACCGCCGCCCGGGCCTGGACGCACCCCGACCACAGCATCTGGGAGATTCGCTCCGAACCCAGACACTACCTGTACTCCAAATTGATGTGCTGGGTCGCCGTCGACCGCGGAATCCAGCTCGTCGATATTCTCGACGCCACAGAACACGTCGATCGGTGGAGACAGGTCCGCAAGCAGATCCGCCAGACCATCCTGAATGATGGCTGGAGCGACCACCACAACGCCTTTACACAGACGCTAAACGGCGACGATCTCGACGCCGCAGCCCTCGTCATCCCGATGGTCGGCTTTCTTCCCGGCGATGCCCCCCGCGTCGTCGCCACCGTCGACGCCATCGAAGAACATCTGACCGACGACCACGGGCTCGTCTATCGCTACCGCAGCGACGACGGTCTGCCCGGAAGTGAAGCGACCTTTCTACTGTGCACCTTCTGGCTGGCACAGGCCCGTGCACTGGCCGGTCACCCCGAACGGGCCCGACAGATCTTCGAGCGCGCCATTTCGCACTCCAATGATCTCGATTTATTCTCCGAAGAAGTCGACGCCGCATCGTCGACAATGCTCGGAAATTTCCCCCAGGCCTTCAGTCACATCGGACTTGTCACTGCCGCCTGGGCCATCGCCCAGTGCGAATCATAGTATCCGCGCCATTGTTCCGGGCTGTGTGGAAATAACCGGACACTCCTGACATGATCGCCCGGCGATATCGACCTTCCAGCGCACGATCGACGGGTTCGATTTTCATGAATGCCAATCTCCTCGTATTACTTATTCTATTTGCCGTCATCTCGGCGCTCGTGATCCGGCATCTTCGAAAGCCCGGTCTCGCAGAGCGCCTAGATAACACCTGGGCAGAACTGGCGCGCGAGTACGGTCTCGACTTCGACCACCAAAGCTCCCGAATCACGGGGACCGTCGATGGCGTTCCGATCGGAGTTGTGCGCCGTATGTGGAAGCGACCGCTCAAGGCCACACGCCGCAATCACCGCCACCACCACCGAGATACCAACCGAACGCCGGAAACCGGGATCATCATCGAACTCAGCGACTCCTTCCCACCGGGACTCCTTTTGGCGAGCCGCGACGACCCGGAATCGAGCCCGCTACATGAACTCCGGCACGCCGACAACGCCCTTTCCGACGACTGGACGATATACTTCGAGCCCTTCGGAGAAGCCGAACAGATCACCTTCGACGACAACGCCTTCATCCAGCTCGGCGAAGCCCTCAGCCAGGGCAATCACCTCACGATCGAAGACGGCAGTCTCGACATCGGGGTACGACGCGTTGAGCGCCCGCGCCTGCTCAACAAGCAGGTGGAGACGGCTCTGCGTACCGCCCGGCTCCTGAATGAAGCCGCGATGACTATCAGCTTCGAGCCCCCGAATACTCCGCTGCCATTGACCATCGACATCGCTCCCCTCGATGCCGCTCCCGAAAGTCCCCGCCCGACCACCGTCACGGTCGGTGCATTCTTCGGCGATGCTTGTCCCATCGACCTCGAGGTTATGACACGTCAAGGCGACCATTCCGCACCACAATCCTCCGACACAGGCTTCGACGAAATATTCTCCATCAACTCCGTCTCCGGCGGTCGGTCACCGAAATCGGCGATGCCCCCGGCGGTGCGCGAGAGGTTGGTGGAGCTCGCCACCATCTGCGAAGATGTCCGCCTCGTCGAACAGCACCTCGTTTTTCTCGGCGATGTTACCGCGAGCGAAATCGACGATCTCCCCGCCTGGTTCGACGATCGAATGCCCGCCGTAGAGGCGATCTTTCGCGAATTTAACGACGGAGACGTCGTCTTTGAGACTGCCCCGCAGGACATCGAGACGAGCGACCACCACTGGTGACCACAACCCGCACTGGAATCAACTTCGGAGTTCAACCAGCGCCAACGCGGGTTCCCGCGCGAGCCCACATTAAAGCAGTACCAATGTCGGTGTTCTAGATAGTCCGACACGTACCACGTCATCTGACCAGCCTGGGGGAATCCGGGTTCGCTCGCGGTGACACTGGCCCGTATGAGGGAGTGGGGCCGACCTCGCGTGGATCTGAAGGTTTACAGAGGTGTCGGAGCCGATGACAT
>CAYUPT010000741.1:0-2231 GCA_964446725.1 uncultured Bradymonadales bacterium
TCGACGGCGATCCGGATGTCGTCAAAGTCCTGGACTTCGGCATCGCCACAGCCGTCGAGCGCGAGGATCAACAGACATTGACCGGCGATGGGCGCGTCATCGGCACTCCGCGATACATGTCGCCCGAACAGATCTTGTCGGACGAAATTGACCGCCGGAGCGATATTTACAGTCTGGGCTGCATTCTCTTCGAGATGCTCTGTGGCGCGCCCCCCTTTGAGGCGCCGACCAACACGGCCCTGATGATCAGTCACACCAAGGACGCCCCACCGCCGTTTTCGCAGCGCCTCGACGAACAGACGCTCCAGCAGATTCCGGTCGGTCTCGAACAAGTCGTTCGCCGTGCCATGGCCAAAGACCCCGCTGATCGCCCACAGACCACCGACGATCTGCGCACCGAACTCGAAGAAGCCCTGACGGCACACAAGCAGGGGCGACCGGTCGAACGCAGTGACGGGGAACTGTTCGACGCTTCGACATCCCCGACGGCGGGCGCCGAACCGCCGACCACCGAACCCGCCACATCGCAGGGCCCAAACAAGACGCTAATTGCCGCCGTGATCGCAGCGCTGCTCGCCGTCATCGGCGGCGCCACAACCTTTATTGTGCTCGATGATGAACCGGAGGAACCCGTCGATCCGCTGGCCGAAGCCGCCCAGCGAGCTCCCGCCGACGCCACTCCCCCGTCCCAGCGCAATGCCGAAGCCGACGGCGCCGACGCTCCGCCGCCGACGGTTCGCGTCGGTGATACTCGCCATCTACGGGTCGAAAGCGATCCCCAGGGAGCGGCCGTATTCGATGGCGACGAGCATCTGGGTGAAACGCCACTCAATTTCTCGATGGAGGCCCCCGAAGATCTGGAATTGCGACTGACCCGAGATGACTACGAGGACAAAGATGTGACCCTCGAGATCGACGACGAGCGAGAACAACTATTTTCCTTCGAGCTCCAGCCGGAACGGCGGGCCCAACCTTCTCGCCCTTCCCCACCGCCAGCCCCCCAGCAACCGGCCGCCGAACCCGATGATGACCCCGAACCCGATGATGACGACGGCGTCCCCTCGATTCAGCTTCTCGACGATCCCGGCGACGACCCAACCGACGATGACTCCGACGACGATTCTTCACCTCGGGTGCCGACCCTCTAGCGGATCGCTCGCCAGTGCAACGACGCCACTCATCGACACTCCCTCCCGCTTCGGATAAGCATCTTCGCACACGGCGGAGATCGCGTTACATCCGGCGTTCCACACCGACGGGGCGCATCGACACCGCCGAACACCCCACCGTACTGCGAGATCTGGCTGAGCCATTCGCAACACCGAACGACTCAACTTTTTGACGGAATCACTGAGTTCGCTACATGCTCTCCACCCTTCGCTTCCACAAATTATTGATCGCCTGGCTCGCCCTCGTCTGTCTGGCCGCGACGGTGGGCGGTTGTGCGTCTGTCAGCGACGACAACGGGGAATACATCAATCCCGGAACGACCGACATGGTCGTCGAACACCTGGAATTTCGGGGCGTCGAGCGCGTCTCCGAACGCCAGCTACGCCAGGGCCTGGCCACCATCGAAGACCCCGGATGGCGAGGCCAGTCGCCGTGGCACTACCTGCCGATCGTCGGCGACAGACCTCGATATTTTAATCGCTTCGCCTGGCGCCAGGATCGCGAGCGCATCCTCGGCTTTTATCGCCAGCAGGGATATTTTCACGCTTCGATTCAGTCGGAGTCGATCATCGAAGATCCCGAGAGAAATACAGTGCGCATCCGGGTGACGATCGACGAAGGGCAACCGACGACTGTCAACGACATCGAACTCCACGGGCTGATTCAAGGCGAGACGCCGACGCGCTCCGAATTGATCGCCGAACAACCACTTCGCGAAGGTGGAATCTTTGTTCAGAACGATTATCGAACCATGCGGACCGCCATCCGCAATCGCCTCGAGAGCGCCGGCCATGCCTATGCGGAGGTGTCGGGACGGGTCTTTATTGACTCCGAAACTAAACAGGCCGACGTCTTTTTCTTTCTCGATCCCGGCCCCCGGGCGCGAATAGGACCGGTCTACATTCTGGGACTGGAAGACATCAACGAGGATGCCGTTCGGCAAGCCATCCCGTTCCGACAGGGACAACCCTATAGCCCGGGCCAATTGACGCGCACCCAGGAGGAACTCTACGACCTCGGCGTCTTCGGGATGGTCACGGTCTTGCCGGCCCATCAGGCTC
>CAYUPT010000742.1:0-2229 GCA_964446725.1 uncultured Bradymonadales bacterium
GGACGTTCTGGATACGGCTTTTGACGAGATCGAACGGACGGCGAGATTGATGGCCGAAGAATTGAGAGTCTACGGTCCGCAGACGGTCCCGTATAGCCCACAGCCGGTGCTGATTGCCGATGCGCTCCATGCCAACGACGGAGAGATTTCTCAGGCGGCAAAAGAGGGGGTGCAGCGGTGGTTCTGGGCGACAACGTACGCCGAACACTTTGCGGCAGCGAATTCTTCGAAGATTCGACGGGCGCAGGAGCATCTTAGATCCGTGGTCCGTGAAGATACTCAAGAACTTCCGTCGGACCTGAGTACTCAGGTTCTTCCTATCGAGCGCTTTGACTATCGGTGGGCCAGGGGGCGTGCGATTGTGTTGGAACTGGCGGAACTGGACCCACGGGATTCTAACGGTGAGCCGGTAGATGGTTATCGACAGTTGGCGGAGCACGGCAACAATGCAGCCCTGATGTTGTTTTCGAGTCGCGATATCGGGAAGGAAAACAACAAGGGACCGGAAAACCGCTTTATCGTCGATCCGAAAGACGCCAAGGATTTCAAAAAGTATCTGGTCGATAACCCGGGAACGCCACCCAATGAAGAGTGGCTGCAAAGTCATGCAATTCCATCGGAGGCGATGGGGGCGTTGCGCGATACGGCTCAATCCGAGCGCCAACGCTGGCTCAATTTCTTGGAAATACGCCGGGAGCGGATTTTGGAATTGGAAAGAGAGCGGGTGGAGGACGTGGGCCTAGAGTATATTACGGAGAGCGAGTAGGTCGACCCGCTCGGGTGATGCGTCCGAATCGTGAGGGATGAGTTACGACGGACGCGGCTGGCGGGGTTGGGCGGTTGGGTAACGGTCCCTACGGACCGGTAGTAAATTTTGAGAAGATAGCCGGTATACGGAAATAAGTAAGCGGCCTCTTGATGTCGGTGGTGAAGGAACGAGAGCGGAGTTGTCCCCCAGGTTTGTATCCGGCGGCAAGGCCGCCGGCCGGGTGTGGCGGGTCAGGCCCGCCACTGGGATGTCAATTGGGAAGCAACGGTTGTAGCTGACAAGGCTTGTTCCCCGATAGCGCAAGGCATATCGGGGCCATTGGGTTCCGAAGGCGGAACTCTGTACGCCCTCACCGCCGATTCCGGTGGATGGTGGAGGCTTCTCAACAGGAGCGGTGTCGCTTATACTTGAGCCAATCCGAAGTGGAACAACCATCTGACTGATGGATTTACACATCCGGGAGAACGACCATGACCAGTCGAGTATTGTGCATCGGATATTGTACGCTCGACCAGATTGGTCTCGTCGAGCATTTCGCCGACGACGACCAGGAAGTCCAGATGCCGACCTTCAGCCTTCAGGGCGGGGGGACGGCGGCGACGGCGGCCGTAGCGCTGGCTCGCTGGGGTGCAACGACGCAATTTATCGGCAAGGTCGGAGATGATGACCGCGGCGACCTGATTGCCAGAACACTGGCCGATGAGGGGGTCGACACATCGGAAATGGTCCGCGACGACGGCAAAATCAGCCAGCTTCGATTTGTGGTCGTGGAAGCTCCCACGTGCGACCGCCAGACCTATTACACGCCGGGGAATGTCGGCAGTCTGGACGCCGATGAGGTCGATGAAACCACGGTGGATAACCGCGATCTACTGATTGTCGACGGGAAATACCCGGCGGCCCAGATCAAGGTCATGAAACGGGCTCAAGAACGGGATATCCCGGTGGTATTGGAGGCCAATCAGCCCCGCGGTATTGTCGATGAATGTATCACGCATGCCGACGTGGTCGTCGCCCCGGAGCGCGACGCCAGCGCATTTACCGGCGTCGGCAGTCTCGAGGGGATCTGTTCGGCATTTCTGGAATACGGTCCCGACATCGCCGTGGTCACCCTGGGCGATGAAGGGGCGGTGGCGATGGGGCAAGAGCGAGAGCTGTTTCGCGTCAACGCCCGACCCGTCGATCTGGTCGATCCCACCGGGGCAGCCGACATCTTCTTGGCCGGCGTGGGGCTGGGCGTGGTGGAGGGCTGGGACCTGTCGAAGATGGTCCGCTTTGCGAATTCTGCAGCCGGGCTGTCCTGTACGGGACCCGGCGGCCGCAGCGCCATCGCCGAACGCGACGAATTGATCGCCGAAATCGACGGTTGAGTCGGCATCCTCTCGGCGGTGACGCATTCCGGTTGAACTTCGTCTCGTTCAGCTATCGATTTCGACGGCCCAGTACTCCGATTCGCGGAG
>CAYUPT010000743.1:0-2222 GCA_964446725.1 uncultured Bradymonadales bacterium
CGTAGTCGGTGAGGTTTTTGACGATGCCGTCGATGACGGCGCCGGCCTCGAGCTTCTCGAGGGTCTTTTCCTTGAGCTTGGCCCGCTCTTCTTCGAGCAGAGCGCGGCGGCTCAGGACGATATTGCCGCGGTCCTTGTTGAATTTGATGATCTGGAAAGCGAATTCCTGACCGATGTATTTGTCGAGGTTGCGCGTCGGGCGCAATTCGACCTGGGAGCCGGGCAAAAAGGCCTTGACCCCGATATCGACCTGGAGACCACCTTTGACGCGGTTGGTGATGGTACCGCGGACCAGGTCGTCGTTATCATCCTTGTCGGCGATGATTTCCCAGACTTTC
The DNA here is from genome assembly GCA_964446725.1 of uncultured Bradymonadales bacterium. Classification (GTDB taxonomy): domain Bacteria; phylum Myxococcota_A; class Bradymonadia; order Bradymonadales; family Bradymonadaceae; genus SLJM01. Next base: position 339 of record CAYUPT010000743.1, read on the forward strand.
ATCCGGTCGGCGCGCGTCTTCGAGAGGACGCACTGGCCTTCATCATCTTCGCGTTCTTCGAGGAGGACGTCGACGACATCTCCGGCCTGAATGCCGATATTGCCGTGCTCGTCGGTGAATTCCTCGACCGGGATGCGGCCCTCTGATTTGAACCCGATGTCGACGAGGACGTATTCGTCGCCGACCTCCAGGATCTTGCCGTCGGTGATTTCATTTTCTTGCACCGTCGACAGCGACTGGTCCTCTTCATCGAGAAGCGCCGCAAAATCATCGGTTGTGGGTAGGTTATCCGTTTGTTGGACTGTCATTGACGACCTTGGTCTTATGCTGCAGGAAAAATTGTGGTTGTGGGGAGCAGCGTCCGCCGATCGACTGTGATCGGCGTCAACAATTAGCGGCTCCCTGTGCGAGCGATAAAATGTAGACACGGGAATACCGGTCTACAAGGTGATGCGCGGGGCGCGGCGGCCAAAACGGCGGCCCAATTCCCGAACATCGCCGGAAGCGTCGGAGAACCTAATGGTCGTCCGGGGGATTGTCAACGTGGTTCACAGCGCTTGATTTCGCCAGCAATCGACGGGCGCGATACGGGGGTTGGTCGTTTCGGGGCGAGCCGTCTATATTCGGGGCGCCGAACTCCGCGACAACCACCAAAATCTTCGATAGGAACCGCCATGCACAAACCGGAACTGGCCCACAAAAACTGGTCGTTCGACACCCGTACCATCCACGCCGGTCAACAGCCGGACCCGACGACCGGGGCGATCATGATGCCCATCTTTCAGACGTCGACGTACGTGCAGTCGTCGCCCGGCAAACACACCGGATACGAGTACAGTCGAACCGACAATCCGACCCGAAATGCGCTGGAGGATTGCCTGGCCAGTCTCGAGGGCGGCGAATACGGCGTGGCCTTTGCCTCCGGCTGTGCGGCGACGACAACCATCATGCATCTACTGGGGTCGGGGGCCCACGTCGTCAGTGGAGACGACGTCTATGGCGGAACGTACCGGCTGTTTACGAAGGTGTTTGAGGATATGGGCATCGACTTTAGCTTCGTCGATATGACGGATCTCGATGAATTTGAGGCATCTCTCAAGTCGTCGACCGAGATGGTGTGGCTGGAGTCGCCGACGAATCCGATGCTCAAGATCTCGGATATCGAGGCGATCTGCGAGATCGCGCACCGCCACGATATCCCGGTGGTCGTCGACAACACCTTTATGAGTCCCTACTTCCAGAGTCCGCTGGAGCTGGGCGCCGACATGGTGGTTCATTCGACGACAAAATTCATCAACGGCCACTCCGACGTCGTCGGCGGGGCGGTGATCACCGATGACGAGGAGACCGCGGAGCGACTGGAGTTTCTTCAAAATTCGATCGGTGCCGTACCGGGCCCGATGGATTGCTGGCTGGTGATGCGCGGTGTCAAAACACTGGCCGTGCGCATGCGACAGCACGAGGAGAACGCGAAGGCCATCGCCGATTTCTTGGTGGACCACGACGGCGTCGACGACGTGATTTATCCGGGCCTGGAGAGCCATCCACAGCATGACCTGGCGAGCGAACAGATGTCCGGATACGGCGGGATGATCACCTTTATACTCGAGGGCGGACTCGAAGAGGCGCGGCATCTACTGGAGAACGTCGAGGTCTTTTCGCTCGCCGAGAGCCTCGGCGGTGTCGAAAGCCTGATTGAGCATCCGGCGATTATGACCCATGCCTCGCTGCCCAAAGAGGTCCGCGAAGAACTCGGCATCTCCGACGGATTGGTACGGCTGTCGGTCGGCATCGAAGAGAAGGACGACCTCATCCGCGATCTCGACCGCGCTCTTCGATAGAGGACCGCGGAGAGGTCAAAAGCGGGGGGAACCGCAAAGAGGC
>CAYUPT010000744.1:0-2221 GCA_964446725.1 uncultured Bradymonadales bacterium
CGGAGATGGAATTGGAGGCCGATCTGGGCGTCGATTCCATCAAACAGGTCGAAATCATGTCCGAGATGGAGGAGCGCTTCCCGGAACTTCCGGAAGTCGAGGCCAACGAATTGGCCGAACTGGATAGTCTCGACGAAATCGCCGGTTATCTCGAAGGCCTTATCGGCGGACGAGAACCGCGCTCCAATTCCTCGTCCAGTGACAAGGACCAGGACAAGGGATCGGACGACGACTCGGAGGACGACCAAGGCACTGACGGCATAGCCCGTTACAACGTGCGTCCCGTCGACGCTCCGGCCTGTGGCTGGGCGATGCCCGGGATCCGAAAGCTGGAGACCATCTACGCCGTGTCGCAAGACGACGCCGTTGCCTCGGCGGTGGCCTCTGAACTCAATGGACGCGGTCTCAACGCCGTCGCCGTCGACGAAGCACCGGATGATGCGGAAGGCGTCATCTATCTCGATGGCCTGCGCGACGTCGACAGTCTCGACGACGCGGCAGCGATCAATCGCAAAATCATCCTCGGCGCCCGCGACCTCGTCGCCGATGACGGCAACCCGCCGCGCTTCTTTGTCACCGTCCAGAATACGGGCGGCGAATTTCGAAGCGCCGATGGCTCCGTCGAGCGCGCCTGGCTCGCCGGCGTCGGCGCTCTGGCGAAGACGGCGGCCGCCGAATGGCCGGAGTCGTCGGTCAAGAGCATCGACCTCGATGCCGACGGACTCAGCGCCGAACAACAGGCTGCGTCCATCGTCGACGAACTCCTGTACGGCGGACCGCAACTGGAGGTCGGGCTCTCATCCGACGGCCGGCGCATCACGCCGGCGGCGTTCGACGAAGTCGTCGACACCGACCGAACTTCCGAAGCGCTCACCGAAGGCGACGTCCTCGTCGTCTCCGGCGGCGCCAAGGGCGTGACGGCGACGTCAATCATTGAATTGGCGCAACATCTGCCGCTTCGATTCGTCCTTCTGGGTCGGACCGAATTGGTCGACGAACCCGAGGTATGCCGCGGTGTCGAAGGTGACGCCGAACTCAAGCGCGTCCTTCTGGAGGAGGCCAAAGAGCAAGGCGAGATGCCCTCGCCCAGAGAGCTTCAATCCAAGGTCAAGCACATTATTTCCTGTCGGAAAATTCGACAGACCCTTCGAGCCCTCGAAGAGGCCGGAAGTGAGGCCCGCTACGCCTCCTGCGATGTGCGCGACGCCGACGCATTGGGCACCATCTGCGACAATACCCGAGATGACTGGGGTCGAATCGATGGCGTCGTCCACGGCGCCGGCGTCCTGGCGGACTCGCTTATCGCCGACAAGACGGCCGATGACTTCGACTTCGTCTTCAATACCAAAATCGAGGGACTTCAGGCCCTTCTGGAGGCCACCGAAGATGACGAACTGAAGATATTGTGTCTCTTTTCGTCGGTGGCCGCACGATCCGGCAATCCCGGCCAGTCGGACTACGCGATGGCCAACGAGGTCTTGAATAAGGTCGCCCAGGCCGAATCGGTGCGCCGCGGCAATTCCTGTCGCGTCAAGTCGCTGGGCTGGGGCCCCTGGGATGGCGGTATGGTTACCCCGGAATTAAAGGCCCATTTCGAGGCCGAAGGCGTCGTGCTTCTTCCCGAAGCGCGGGGCGCCGAGATGTTCGCCGAAGAACTCCTCTACGCGCCGACTGACGACGTCGAACTCGTACTCGGCGGCTCCGTCTTTGCCGAGGGCGTCAATGGCTCTCAGCTAAGCCGCGGTGTCGATGCCGAATTTATTGTCGACGCCGAACACCATCCCTACCTCGACAGCCATCGACTCCGCGACATTCCCGTCGTTCCGGCGATGCTCGTCGTGGAGTGGTTTACTCGATTTGCCGAGGCCTGCTGCCCGCATCTCGTCGTCGGAAGCCTGCAAAACCTGGAGGTTCGCAAGGGCATTCAACTCGAGGGCTACGACGACGGCGGCGACGGCTTCACATTGCATGCCCGAAGTGCCGACGACAGCGGCCGCTACCCGACGCTTGAGTTGGAACTCAAGGGCGCCGACGGCGTCTTCCACTACTCGGCAACCGCCGAAATGGCGCCCGAGCGCCACATCCCGGACAGCGAACTCGTCGATGGCTACGACTTCGACGTCCCCGACAGTCCGTTTTCGCTCGACGAAGCCTACGGAGACGGACGCCTCTTTCACGGCCCGGACTTCGAGGTCCTCACCAATATCGAGGGCATCGGCGA
>CAYUPT010000745.1:0-2216 GCA_964446725.1 uncultured Bradymonadales bacterium
ACTACGGTAAGGGACAGCGGTCGGATGACAAAGAAAAAAAGCACAGCCGGCAGATAATCGAGCGGCAGGCGGCGATACGATGGGGCCATCGGCGCGGTGCCAACGGCTGAGGGCCAGCGGTCCCGATGCGGGGTAGAGGTACTCCGAGGGTGCGCGATGCCAGGGCATCTTGAGGAGGGGGGAAGCGTCGCGTCTCCGGCGAAGGGGAGTGGATTCGATCTTGCAAAAAGTTTCGGTGGCCGACCGTCGATTCGGGCCGTAAAACCGCCGAAGCGGGGCGTGACGACGAGAATTTCTGGACAATCGCACTTGAAATCGCACAATATCATCTGCAACACAGACCCCGTGTGTGAATCGAGCCTCGGCTGCGGAGGTGACCGACGACCGCAGCAGATTGCGACGCGAACTCATTAGATGCGTACAACACCCGCGCGGCACAAGATGATGCGCTGCGAGCCACTGGATACCTTGGTCGCGACCATGGCGAGTCGCGAAGATCGGGGGTCAAACTTGACGTGACTCGATCGCTGTGCCATAGGACCAATATTTTACGATGTGTTGTATTGTAGGACCTTTTTTTAGATTGCTGGTTGATAGATGGTGCCAGCCAACGTTTGAGGCAAGTATGTCCAACGCAAATTTCGATCTCTGCGCGCCCGATGTCCGGACGGATGGTGACCCACAGGATCAACGCGAACTGCACGCTGTAACACCACCGGACGGCGAACGGATCGAAGTCGCTCCGACCGTGCGCGCGCTGACGCCATATGAGGCGGTGAGCAGTCAGGCGGCCATCGAGGCCAAGCCCGACCACCACACCAGCTTCAAGCTGGACTGGAATGAGTGCACAATCGATCCCAGCCCGAATGTGACCGACGCCATCGCCGGTTATCTCCAGAACGGACGGGGCCTCAACTGGTATCCGAGACTGGGCAGCAAGGAGCTTATCGATGCCCTCGTCGACTACACCGGGGTCTCCAAGGAGCACCTTCTGGTGACCAACGGAAGCGACGATGCGCTGCGGTTGATCTGTTCGACCTATCTGGATTCGGCCGACGAAGTGGTCATTCCGGTGCCGACGTACAACCATTTTATGGTATTTGCCCAGAGTCGGGGCGCCAATGTGGTGACCACTCGCGCGGAGACGCCCTTCGATCCGAATATCGACGGAATTTCAACGGCCATCGACGACGACACCCGGCTCCTCTATCTGGTCAGTCCCAATAATCCGACCGGGGTTGTCTACGAACCGAACGTGGTCGCCGAATTGTGTCAGCGACATCCCGATACGCTGATCGTACTCGACGAGGCGTATTTCGAATTCAGTCAGGTCACTGGCATTGAGTTGGTGGAGCGGTTTCCAAATTTGATGGTGACGCGCACCTTCTCGAAGGCCTTTGGGCTGGCCGGTCTTCGAGTCGGCTATCTGGCGGCGTCGCCGCAGCTGTTGGACGGGGTCCGTCGGCTCTACAATCCCAAGAGCGTCAACACCCTGGGACAGGTCGGGGCTGTGGCGGCTCTCGACGATCTGGACTACCTGAATTCCTTTTTAGACGAAGTTCAGGAGTCGAAGGAAATTTTGCGAGGGTTTTTCGACGAACACGACATCGAGGCCCATATTACGCCGGCGAACTTCGTCGTGGTGCGCCGGCCGGATATCCAGGAGACGCTGGATGCGCTGGAAGACCGCGGCGTCTATGTGCGAGACCGTTCCAGCTACCCGGGGCTGGAGGGATGTCTTCGAATGACGATCGGAACGACTGCGCAAACCGAACGGCTGCTCGACCGAGTGGGCGATATTTTTACGTGATTGAAAGTGGAAATACGGGGGATGAGGTGGCTGGAGACGGAAGCGTCCCCGCTTTCGGTTGTGTCGTTGTGGTATCTGGTCATTCCGGGACACATCGCTTCGGCGCCGACCCCTCCGACTTCGCTCGCTTATGCTCGCTCAGCCACCTCCCCGCGGCGCGGTGGAGGGGCTCGGTGTTGTCGGTATGAGGTTGCTGAAGACGCCCCTCCGACCGTCGGCTGGAAAGCGCCGACGGCCACCTCCCCAATCGAGACGCCAACTCGCCGATGGCGAGTCGGCTTTGGGGAGGAGCGTTGTGGTGTTGCTGAATAGTGTTGCTTGCCGCGGTGCGGTGGAGGGGCTTGGTGTTGACGGTATGAGGTCGCTGGAGACGCCCCTCCGACCGTCGGCTGGAAAGCGCCGACGG
>CAYUPT010000746.1:0-2213 GCA_964446725.1 uncultured Bradymonadales bacterium
CGACAGCGATGAAGAAGCCGGCGCCTGCGAATACACCGGCCACTTCCCCTGCTTTGGCGATGATTGCTGTAGCGACGACTGTTCCGCCGGCCAGGGCACCGTCTACGATATGGAGCATCAGTGCGAACTCGACGTCGGCACCTGGGCCTGCTCGGAGACCGGCCTTAGCGAACCCGCCATGCACTGGATGTGCTCGATGAACGGAGACTACGCCGTCCACGCTCAATCATCTGTTATGGACGCCAACGTCCCCGATGAACTGACGCCCTGCTCGAATCTCGCGGAATACGAAGAAAGCGATCCCGATGTCGACGATTTTCCTGAATGTCAATAGACAACCGTCATTTTCGTCGGGCTGCCGAAAACGCTACGATAGATAGGCAACCATCAACATAATCAGATGTGAACCCAGAGATTTCACTCGCTGCCCCTCAATTCTCGACCTTTAGACTGGATATACCCATGAGAACTCAAACTATCTTCAAACTGACGACCATCCTCTGCACTCTGGCTCTCGTCGCCTGCGGGGAGTTCGTCGAAGATGCCACCTGCGATACCGACTGTGAGACCGGCGAGCAGCGATCGGGCCTCGACCTCGATCCACTCTCCGGACTCGATCTCGACGACGGCCCCGATCTCAACGACGTCCCCGCCGATATGCAGAGCTTCGTCTCCGATACCAAAGACGGACTCGACGACTCCGAAAAGATCATCTCGTTCTACGGTCGATTGACCGAAAATGACGATGTTCAAGAGTACACCTACCGCGCCGATATCGAGCCCATGGCCGCCCTGAGCGACGACGAATTTGAGGTTGCCGCCGACATCCTTGCCAGGCGCAACGACATCACCGGCGTCAGTGAAACGCCTCTTGAGAGCAACGGCATGTCCGATGGCGAGGGCAATACCTCGTCGCAATTCTTTACAATGGTCACCTACGACCCGACGGCCGACCCGGAACCGGGCCCCGATATCCAGGCTCGCATCGATATGATCGAAGATGAGATCGCCACCGCCATGGACGACAACGGCGACGATCCGAACCTCGACAGCCAGGGGCGACTCGAGGCGTCGATGGCCTTCGACTGGAATTACCTCTGGTTCTACCACGTCGACGTCTTCGAGCCCTCAGAGGTCGTCAGCGAGGAAATCGCCATCGATACCGGCGAATCGCGAGCCGAGACCGAAATGGATGCCAAATTCGACGATATCGCCACCAAACTCGACGAATTGGCGGAATGCGTCGAAAATGACCGCTCCACCGGCGATGCCGTCGGCGTCTACGGCTGTAACGAAGACCTCATCGGCGAGGTGGTCGAAGTCGCCGGAGAAATCGAGGAATTCTCGCTCTTCGGCGATCTGAGCTCCGGACCTTCCGGACCGAGCAACAGCTCCAATGGACTCAATGGCGGAGGTGGCTGAGGTAGCTGCAACTGGAATGAGGCCTCGTCGGGATCATGTTATAGTGGTGGATGCCTGCCCATGACGCGCATACGGAGAGATGGCGATGAACCACACACCACCGGACGACAACAGCGGCGCCGACGAGGCCCCAAACGGTAACTGGGAGCGGCGCCGGAAGCGGCGACGACAGCGGCTTCGCGATCAATTTGAAGACTCGCGGCGCCGCCACGACCCGCCGCCCAATCCCGAGGAGTGGGAACCGGATCCAACCTGGAAGCACATCCTCAAGACAATGTGGGACAACCCGATGACGCTGGTGCTCGTGGCGATCATGATCGCCGTGGTGTGGTATATTCTCTTTCCGCCCCAGTTTGCGTTTATGTGAGTAAGCGCAGCGATCTCGCCGCCTCTCGTCTCTCCGACGCTATTCCCCCCAGGCTCCCGCGCTATCGCTCGGGTCGCCTGGGGCTATCACAGAACGTCATGACGATTCGGGTCCGCCGCAGGCCCCTCATACCGCCGACACCTCCTAGAAGTCCGCTCCCCGGTGGGCGCCCCGAGCAACGCGAGGAAGTACTCTTGGGGTGGGAGCTGCCGGAGCATAGCGGAGGCTGAGGGGGCACCGGAGAATCTTATGCCGCCATGACGCCACCACGCTCCTCCCCGAAGCCGACTCGCCATCGGCGAGTGGGCGTCTCGATCGGCACTCATACAAGCATACAGGAGGTGGGCGTCGGCGCTGTTCAGCCGACGGTCGGAGGGGCGTCGTCAGCGGCCTCGTACCGTCACAGAAGTGCTACGATCCGGTT
>CAYUPT010000747.1:0-2212 GCA_964446725.1 uncultured Bradymonadales bacterium
GTATCACTGGCGATCCCGCACTGGAAACCACTTCTTGTGGCCACGATATCGCTTCTGGTCGCCTCCGGAATCGCCCTGCTTTACCCGCAGGCGGCCCGGGTGGTCGTCGACGATGTCCTGGCGGAAGCCGCGGACTATGATCTGACTTTTATCGGATTGGTTTTACTGGGTCTATTCTTTGTCCAGTCGGTCTTCGTCGGTCTGCGCCACTACCTCTTCTCCGTCGTCGGCGATCGCATCGTCGCCGACCTCAGAAAGAAGTTGTACGGCGCGATCATCGACCGCGAGATGGGGTTTTTCGACGCCAATCGCACCGGCGAGTTGACCAGTCGCCTGACCAGTGACACCCAGCTTGTTCAAAACGCGGTGACCAACAATCTATCGATGGCCCTGCGCTACGGTGTGCAGGCCATCGGCGGGTTGATCATCTTATTTGTGACGAGCCTGCGACTGTCACTGGTCATGGCCTTCGTGCTGCCCGTGGTCCTGGTGGTGGCCATCGGCTACGGCCGCAAGGTCCGCCGGCTGTCGCGCAAGGTCCAGGACGCCATCGCCGATTCCACATCGGTCGCCGAGGAATCGATTGGCGGTATTCGCACCATTCGGAGTTTCGGGCGCGAACCCCGCGAAAAAGAGCGCTACGGCGAGTCCGTCGAGCGCTCCTTTGACCTCGCAAAATTTCGCGCCCTTTTGGGCGGCCTATTTTCCGGCGGGGTATCCTTTCTGGCCTACGCCACAATTGCCATCATCATCTGGTACGGCGGCTCCCTGGTCATCGACGATGTGATGTCCGCCGGGGAGTTGACGGCCTATATCCTCTACGTCTTATTCGTCGCCTTCTCACTGGGGATCTTGAGCGGTCTGTGGACCGATTTCACCAAGGCCGTCGGAGCCGCCGAGCGAGTCTTTGGCCTCATCGACGACTCGGAGCGCCAAGGAGGGGCCATCGACGCCGACGACAGCCCCACCGTCGAGACCGGCGACGTGCGATTTGACGATGTCGACTTCGCCTACCCGACGCGACCGGATCTGGCGGTATTGAGCGATATCTCCTTTCAGATCAACCCCGGCGAACAGGTCGCCCTGGTCGGTGCATCGGGCTCCGGAAAGTCGACGATCGCCAATCTTTTGTCGCGGTTTTATCCGCCCAATGACGGCGTCATCACCATCGACGACCACCCCTTGGATGACTACTCGGAAGACGAGCTACGCAACTCGGTGGGCATGGTCGCCCAGGAGCCCCTGTTGTTTACCGGTTCGGTGGCCGACAATGTCCGCATCGGACGCCACGACGCCACGGACAGCGAAATCGTCGACGCCCTCAAATCGTCGAATGCCTGGGAATTTGTCTCCAATTTCCCCGACGGCGTCGATACTCTGGTCGGCGAGCGCGGCGTGCAACTAAGCGGCGGACAAAAGCAGCGCGTCGCCATCGCCCGGGCCCTGGTCAAAGACCCCGAAATCTTGATTCTCGACGAGGCGACGAGTGCTCTCGATGTAGAAAGCGAGGCCCTGGTCCAGGATGCGCTGGACCGGCTGATGGAGTCGCGCACCACGTTGATCATCGCCCATCGGCTGTCGACGGTCGCCGGTGCCGACCGGGTCCTGGTCGTCGACGAGGGCCGGATCGTCGAGCGCGGCCCCCACGCCGAATTGATCGACGACGGCGGCCTCTACGCCAATATGGTCGAGATGCAACTACTCGAAAGTTGAGCTACCGAGGCCCGGCGCATCACGGTCCGAATTTCTGGGTCCAGTAATTTTCGTACATGCCGATGCCCATCACGTTGTGGGACGGGTTGAGCATATTCTCGCAATGGCCGGTATCGCTGTTGAGCCACTGATTGACAGTGCCCTCGGCATCGGGGGAACCAAAGGCGATATTTTCGGCTACCGGGCTCTCAAACCCCGCATTCTGGGCTCGGTCCTGAGGACTCTCTCCGGTATTGGGATTGTCGTGCGCAAAGAAGTCGTCTTCCGCCATATCGATACTGTGAAGCCTGGAGGCACAGCGCAATTCCTCATTCATCTCCACCGGATCGGCCGGTGAGTTTTGAGTCCCGGTGGCCGGACAATTCGCACCTTCGGCGCGTAGTTCGTTGACCAATTCAACGACTTGTTCTTCTCTTTCGATGACATCGTGGGGCCAGGCATCGAGATGATCGCAGGCCGGCGGATGGTAACTGTCGGGAAGGCATTCATTGACCATCTC
>CAYUPT010000748.1:0-2211 GCA_964446725.1 uncultured Bradymonadales bacterium
TGGCAGAAAAAGCAAAAATGGCAGGAGCCCAATCGAAGACACGTGACAAAATTGGGTGTGGATCAAAAAATGGACCCTCGAAGTGGAGATAACTATCCAGGAAACCTGCCACCAGGAGGGTCCAATGGGGACTGTAAAACATCAGGAAAAAATTGTCATCTCGGATCAGGACGATGAGCCCAAACAGCTTCCCGAGTGGGCGGCTTCCTTTCGGTTGATCTGCCGGCATCTTCGCGAGCAGGGGGGTTTTGAGCGAGTTGAGGAAGTCGATCATGTCGACCGGCGAGCCAACAGCTCTAAATTGCTCGACATTGTATTGTTTTTGGTGGCCTACTACTTGGCCGGGGCCGACGAGCAAGGGCTGCGCGATTTTTGGTATAAGCTTCGCGAGGATCTCGACGAGATCGCTGCACTGGCCGGTCGACGAACTCTTCCAAGCTCAAGTTCGGTCTCCCGGTTTTTGAGGGACGTCGATGCTGAGACGGTGGCCCAATTTCGTCGGTTTGCTCTTGGGAAGGGAACTGATTTCGAGGCGCTGGGAGCCCGCGATGAAGCGATGTGGTTGGACACCCATCAAAAGCCCTGGTTGTTTGTCGATTGGGACCCGAAGGCTCGTCTGTTGCGCCAGCGCACACTTGTCGAAGGACAGGAATATCCCGAGGCGGACCGCTTCGGTCCCGATCACGGCGAGCGCGGCCAGGTCGGAAGAAAGCGTGGTGAACTCAAATTTGTACGCGGGCTGATGGCTCATGCGGGTACCGGACAGTGGCTGGGCAGCTATCGTCAGCCGGGAAATGGGCAGCTTGTCGATGAGCTCGACGAGGTCAAGCGCGTCAAAGAGGCACTCGACGGTCAGCTTGTAGATCAGCTAGAGCATCCGCCAGTGATGCGCATCGACGGTGAGGGAGGCGAAGTGCCGGTCATCAACGGCGTAGATGAAACTGGATTTGTACCGCTTGTACGCCTCAAACAGTACAGCCTACTTCAGCGAAGCGACGTCAAAGAGGTCATCGAAAATACTGAGCCGACCATCTGCAAGGGCACAGGGACTGGACCGGTGCGCGAGGTATTTGACGTCGGCACCGTCGCGTTGACCAGCCACCGCAATGTCGAAAAATTGCATCGCTGGGACAACCCCGTCGAGATTCGGTTGGTGGTCTCGCGCTATCCGAAAACTGAGGCCGATCAGGGAAGTGGAAAACTTATCGACGGATGGCGATACGAGATGTTTGGCACCCTTTTGCCGGCCGAAAGCTGGCCGTGTGAAGCCGTCGTCGAGGCCTATTTCGGGCGGGCAACAGTGGAGAATCGCTTCGCAGGTGCCGATCGCGAACTGGCACTGGACCGAACACTTTGTGAGAAAAACCCCGCCGGCGATCACCTGGCGACACTGGTCGGACTATGGGTCTGGAATCTGATGATCGAGCTGGGCGACAAATGTGTCGAGCGCGAAGATATCCCGGAGCCCGCCAGGCGCAACCCCCCCCAACAACAAGACCCATCGAACACAGCGAACAGCGACACTGTCGAGGCCACCGATGACGAGGCCACCGATGAATCCCCCGGCCACCGCAAGGCCGCCTTGCTCGACCGCCCGGCACAGCAGCGACTCGACAAAATGGACATGAGCTATGACGCCGAACACGGCATCATCGTATGTGCAAGAGGCCACCACCTGGTGCCCAAAAAGGCCGGCGAGCGTGACGAGAAGGTCGTTGTGTTTCGCGTCATCGGCAGACCCTGTCGTGGATGCCCGTTTCGAACCGAATGCACCCGCTCGACGAAGCCGGACTTTCAAAAAGAAGTGACCCTTCCCATCGAGCAGGTCCCGTACGCCCAGAAGGTTCGCGAAGATGACATCCCAACGCCGATAGGCCTCAAGCCAGGCGGCGAAAGCAACCCCGGAGCCTATCGGATCCGACGTCCCGGGATGCTTTCAGCGAAGCGACGCAACGCATTCAGACGCGCAGCTAGTCTGAGCAAACTAGAAGTCGAGGTCAACAAAACGACCCGGCCTCCGCTCTACAGCAATGCGAGCGAATGGAGCCGGCATCGGCGCTGTCGTCAACGGCTCCCACGACGCATAAGCCGGCGGTATAACCGGCTCGGAAAAGCGGACCACGTCAGACTACGATGGCGCCGCTTAGACCCCGCGTGCGCAAAGATGTTTGCGATGTCTTAGAGACCGCTATCCGGATCGAGTGGGCAAGG
>CAYUPT010000749.1:0-2207 GCA_964446725.1 uncultured Bradymonadales bacterium
CGGTGACCCTGCCGGAATCGGCGCTGACGAAACCGACCGCCGGTGACCAGCCCCGTGATTCGCAGGCCGACGACGATGCGACCCGCTCCTGGGCCGCTGCCGCAGGACTGGAGAGCCAGTTGACGGCGGAAAAAATCAATGAGCTGGAGAGTGCACCCACACTGGCTCAGTCTGAAGTCGAAGGCGAACCACCATCGCACACTGCGGCGACGACATCGGAAGTCGCCGCTGAGCAAGACGAAACGCCGGAATCGTCCCTGGAAGCGGATGTCGAAGCGGAGGACGATCGCCGTCGCACGATGGTCCTCGTCCTCGGCGCAATTTTTGTGACGCTCACACTCACCGTCGGCGTTCTGGCATTCTATCTCCTCGGCGCCGAGTCGACGACCGAATCGACTGACGACGATGGTGAGGAAGCCCGGGAGTCTGCTGAAATTGAAGGGCTCCCACCACAACAGGAAGACGCGGGTAGCGAGGTTTCGGCGTCGGCAGAGATCGAGCCCGGGGACAGCGAGGAGCAGTCCGATCCAAAGGGCGATGAACCCGATCGATTTACCGTCGAGGTCACCTCAACCCCTGATGAAGCCACGCTCGAAATGTCGGATGGAACAACGGTGGGCACAACACCGGAAGACGTAGAGCTGGAGGACGACGAACGCCTCGAATTGCGGATGCTCCGAGACGGATACCTGGACAGCGAATTCACCGTCGATGCCGACTCCGACGAGAATTACCACGTCGAGTTGACGCCGGAACCGGAGCCCCATCCGCCGGCGCCTCCACCGCAACCGGAGCAGTCCGATGAGCCCGAATCGAGTCAAGATCCGCCGGCGGATAAACCCGGCGGCGAAGACGACGATGACCGGGATGACGCCAATGGCGAAGACGACGATGGTGGACTGCGACTGGCGCCGTAATTCGGCGATGGAGCACGCCTGTTCACTGTTCAGGACGAAACAAAGCCGTCCCAGCCGCGCATGTAATCGATGAATGCGTCGCTCAATGCACGGTCCCGGAGCTGCTGTTCGCTCAGCGGCGGCCGCGTCGGCGTCGCGCCCTCTTCGATGATTCGCCGGGGCCATGCCGGATTGGCAATTGCCGAACGGCCCAATGCGACGGCATTGGCGCCGTATCCCAGTTGCTTCAGACCGTCATCTTCGGTCCAGATATTGCCGGCCGTAATGACCGGCACCTCTCGAGGCAATCCGTCGCGAAATACGCGGGCCGGATGGACGTCGGGCCGTTTTTGCGAATTCTTCATGGCATCCCACAGCGAGATGTGGATGAAATCTGCGCCGTCGTCGCACAACCACTGTGCAACCTGGAGGCTTTCGTCGAGGTCCAACCCGCGGGTCGACCCGAAATCCTCCGGTGACAGACGAACCCCGACCACAAAGTCATCGTCTACCGCATCGCGCGTCGCCTGCATGACGTTCCGAAGCAGCCGCGCCCTATTTTCGAGCGTTCCGCCCCAGCGGTCCTGGCGGCGATTCATGGTGCTGCTCAGAAACTGACACAAAAGATATCCGTGCGCCCCGTGAAGTTCCACGCCGTCGGCGCCGGCGCTCTGCGCTCGTCCGGCGGCCGCCGCAAAATCGTCGATGACGCGCTCGATGTCATCCTTTGTTCCCCGGCGCACCGACTGGTCGCCCTCCTCGGTTGCACTGCACGACCAGGGGGCCAATCCGTCGTCGGTGGCCATTGCCCGTGCACCGCCGTGGAAAATCTGGGCCAGCAACAATGCATTATCGGACTGAATCGACTCCGAGAGTCTGCGCCATCCGGGAATCATGTCGTCGCTATAAATCCCCAGCTCTCCGGGCCAGCCCTGCCCGTCGAGTGCTACGTGGGTTGCACAGGACTCAATAACGCCGAAGCCGCCCTCCGAACGGGCCTTGAGCCACTGGAGTTCGTCATCCGAAAGCGTTCCATCATCGTGACTTTGTTGATTGGTCATCGGTGCCAGCCAGACGCGGTTCGGTGCAGTGATGCCATTGGCAAAGGTCATCGATTCCAGAAGTGGAGAGGTCATCATCGCGCTCCGGGTTGAAAAAAGAAGATTCCTGAGTTCAGCAGTAAGAAGCTATCAAAAAAGTCTCCCGTCGTGATTTCCGGCCGATTTAAACCGCAGTTTCCGTCGAAAATCCTTCGGCTTAGCGCTGCTAGGCCTCGTCTTTCGATCGAAAACTGCGGCAAAATCTTCTCGG
>CAYUPT010000750.1:0-2203 GCA_964446725.1 uncultured Bradymonadales bacterium
GCGATTGGTCGCCCCGATGACGATGACGTTCTGGCGCGGCTCGAGGCCGTCCATCAACGTCAACAGCTGGGCGACGACGCGCCGCTCGACTTCCCCGCTGACCTGCTGGCGCTTGGGGGCGATGGAGTCGATCTCGTCGAAAAAGACGATCGCCGGCGACTTCTTCTGGGCCTTTTCAAAGACCTCGCGCAGCTTCTTTTCACTCTCGCCGTAGTGACGGCCCATAATTTCGGGGCCCGCGATATGAAAAAACTCGGCTTCCGACTCGTTGGCCACCGCCCGCGCCAGCAGGGTCTTTCCCGTCCCCGGCGGCCCGTGCAACAACACCCCTTTGGGCGGATCGATACCCAGACGCTGAAACAGCACCGGATGCTTGAGCGGAAGCTCGATCATCTCGCGGACCTGCTTGATGGTATCGCTGACCCCGCCGATATCATCGTAGGTCACATCCGTGGTCCGCGACTCCTCGGGCTCCACATAGGTCGGTTTGAGCTCGATTTCGGTCTCCGAGGTGATCTGAACGACGTCGCCCTTGGGCCGGGTCTTGGTGACGATCAGCCGGATCTCCTGGAGCCCGAAGGCCCGCTGCTCAAAAAAGGCCCGAAAGATCTCCTCCGGATACAGCTCCTGGTCCATATCCTTGGAGCGCCTATAGACCGACGTCGAGATCACATCGCCGGCGACGATCGGCCGTTTGACCAGCGTTCGAAGAAGGGCCTTGCCGGATCCTCGAAGCCGCATATTTTCCTGGGCCGGAGCCAGCACGACCTTGCGCGCCGGCTGGGGGTTGCCGGGGCGAATCGTCACCCAGTCGCCCATCGAGATATTGGCGTTGCCCCGCAGCAGCCCGTCGAGGCGAATGATCGGAAGGCCCTCGTCTTCCGGAAACGGCGGCAGTGCAATGGCGACCGTGCGCCGCCGGCCGACGATCTCGATGACGTCGCCCTGCTCGATGCCCAATTCCTCAAAGGCCTTTTCGTTGAGCCGCGCCGTCCCCTTGCCGACGTCCTTTTCATTGGCCCCGGCGGCCTGCAACCGAACTCCGTCGTCACTTCGTCGACTCGTCATCGCTGGTACATCCGTGCATTGAAGAGAATATGTCCGGCGCGGCGGTACCACCGCGCAACCCGGCGTGGTGACGATAAACTGTGCACTGAAGCCGCATTGTCCAGCGGCGCCGACCACCGTCCGCCGAGATCGCATCGCCGATCTATCGATTGCCAGCTTCCATGACCGGCTCTATAGTCCGCCCGACTGATCTGTTTTTCCTCCCCCCTGAGCCGAGTTGTACGTATGTCCCAGAATCGCAAGACCAAGTTTGTGTTCGTCACCGGTGGTGTGTTGTCGAGTCTCGGCAAGGGCATTACCGCCTCTGCCATCGGCGCGTTGATGGAGAGCCGCGGCCTCCGGGTCACCTTCGCCAAACTCGACCCCTATATCAACGTCGACCCGGGCACCATGAACCCCTTCCAGCACGGCGAGGTCTTTGTCACCGAAGACGGTGCCGAAACCGACATGGACCTCGGCCACTACGAGCGCTTTACGTCGGCGAAGATGAGCAAAAAACACAACTTCACCACCGGCCAGATCTACGACTCGGTCATCTCCAAAGAGCGCCGCGGCGACTATCTTGGGGCCACCGTCCAGGTCATTCCCCATGTCACCGACGAGATCAAACGTCGGGTCTACGACGCCGCCGAAGATACGGATCTGATGTTCGTCGAAATCGGCGGCACCGTCGGCGACATCGAATCGCTGCCCTTTCTGGAGGCCATCCGCCAGATGGGCAACGAGTTGGGCGACCGCGACGCCGTCTACCTCCACGTCACCCTGGTGCCCTATCTTCCGGCGGCCGACGAGGTCAAAACCAAGCCCACCCAGCACTCCGTGAAATCACTGCGCGAAATCGGAATCCAGCCCGACTTTCTGGTCTGTCGCGCCGACCGGAATCTGCCCAAGGATATCAAGCGCAAAATCTCGCTATTTTGCAACGTGCCCACCGAGCGGGTGGCCACGGCCCGCGACGCCAACTCCATCTACGAAGTCCCGCTTTTGATGGCCGAAGAGGGCATCGATCACGAACTGGCCCAGGCGCTCAATATCTGGACCCGGGCCTCCGACCTGTCGTACTGGGAGCGCATCGTCGATCGCATCGAAAACCCCACCGACACCACCCGAATTGCCATCGTCGGCAAGTACGTCG
>CAYUPT010000751.1:0-2185 GCA_964446725.1 uncultured Bradymonadales bacterium
TGCAATCACAGCGGCTCCAAAGTCTACTCCCGCGTCGGTGTCGACGAGGCGAAGATCGAGGCCCGAAATTGGATCGTCAATGCCCAGTCCGGACGTTTTATCGAACCCGTCATCTGGATTGAGTTGCCGGAGCTCAAGCGCTTGAGTGTGACCGTCGACAGCGACGAATTTCAGTGGGATGAGTCGGCGGTTGGCGACTGCGAATTGGAGGCCGACTACATGGTCACCGGCGAGCAGTGGCCCCGGCTGGTGCGTCGCCTGGGGCTCGATGACAAGATGATCCGCTCCTGAATTCGATCAGTGAATGACCTCGAAGCTCATGCCGGCGTCGTCGAGCCGCTCGACCAGTGACATGCCGAGGGCGGTGGCCGGTGTTAAAATGCCGCCATCGAGCCCGTCGTCGACGTCGTCGATCGCCAGGCTCAATGCGGCATTGCCGAGCATCAACGAGGTGGCGCCGTAGCCGGGGTCGAGGTCGGCACTGACCCGACAGGCGATGTCGAAGTCCTGGCCCGAATCGTCGGTGCCGCGACCGAAGACGCGCAACTCGAAGTGTCCGCTCTGGCGCGCCTCTTCGTCGGGGCCTTCTCCGGCGTCGGGAAGCACGAATTTCTCCAGCAATTTACGGGTGGGAGCGATCGCCATGGCGCCGGCAAAAATGCCGAGTCCGGCGCTCATCGCCGCTGCCCGTGTGGCGCCCGAGAAGCCATCGCCGACCTGGACGGCCTCGCTGTATCGAAATCGGTCGCCGTAGCGGTTGTCGAGCAGGGCGTTGGAGCGGCGCACTACCTTTTCATTGATGGCGGCCATCACAAACGGAGCGGTCCACACCTCGCGGCGCTTGTCGTAGCGCGGTGATTGCTGCATCGAGCCGTCGGGGCCCGAGCGCCGGCCTTCGGGGTTGAGGCAGTACGGATCGGCCATGGTGCGGCGAATATCGCTGTCTTCGGCGGCGTCCTCCATCAATTCCGCCATGCTCGCTGCCGTTCCACCCGAGACTCCGCCGCGGACGCGCCAGACCAGCGTGCGGACCTCGTCGCAGGGCGTGCCGAAGCGATCGATGGCCTCTGACTGCACAACCAGCGTTCCCAGATCGCTGGGGATGGAGTCGAATCCACAGCAGTGGACGATGCGCACGTCATTTCGGATCGCCTCGTCGTGGTATTCGTCGATCATCTGGCGGACCCAGTGCGTCTCGCCGGTCAGATCGCAGTAGTCGGTTCCGTTGGCCACGCAGGCGGCCACCAAGTCCGTTCCGAAGCGCGCATAGGGGCCGACGGTGCTGCAGATAACGTCCGTCTTCTCGCAGATGGCATCCAGGCTCGGCCGGTCGAAGCTATCGCCGATCAAAATCGGCAACTCCTCGAACGGGCTTCCCAATTCGGCGCGCACATCGCGCAATTTGTCGTGGTTTCGGCCGGCAATCGCCCAGTCCACATCGTCGATATCGGGGTGGTCGGCCAGGTAGTTGGCGACGAGGCGACCGGTAAAACCGGTGGCGCCCCACAGAACAATATCAAATTGGGACATTTCAACGGGCCTTGTGCCGAGAGTTATCGTGGTTGGAATTGCCGAATGGTGGTGCGTCTGTCAGCGGGGACGTTCCATCTCGTCCACCAGATCGTAGGGCGGTCGATAGTACAAAAATAGAGCTATGGACGGGCCATAGAAGGCGGCGAAGACCCACAGGCTGTACGAAAAGAAGTAGGCCAGCAACCCATAGATCGCCAGGCTCGTCGCCAATGCCCAGGTCGCCGCCGACATGGTGCGCAATTCGGCCAGATAGTCCCGGGAGCGCCGGTCGATGTCGCCCTGTTGGAGCGGCCGGAAAAACATGTGCTTGCGGACCAATGGAATCGCGACCATCGTCGCCACCGCCATCGCTGCAAAGACGGCGACCACCGCCCAGTTGGTGTGCAGCGTCCAATCCCAGTCTGCGGGCGGCGCCGCCACCAGCGCCACCAGTCCGTAGACCGGAAGCGACAACAACAGCAGAGCCCACACCGAGCGAAGCGAGCGCCGCGCGGCATCGGGCGTCAATACGTGTTCTGATTGTTCGCTCATGGCATCACCGTCGTTGAAGGAAGACTCCCGGGCGGAGGGTAATCCGACAGGGCGCGACGTCAATAACACAGTACGATTTGGGGGCGCTTTGGCGGTGTCTAGCTTTCAGTCGTTGTGCAGA
>CAYUPT010000752.1:0-2171 GCA_964446725.1 uncultured Bradymonadales bacterium
GTAGTGGTGCTCCGACGACGGCTCGAGATGGTCGAGATAGCGCGTCGGGAAATCGGGGCGCGACGAGCAACTGTCGGAGAAGTCGTCGAAGCTGACGCCTTCATCGGTGGCAATCGAGATATGGACGATGTCGTCGGGGGCCAGGCCGGAGCCCGGAAGATTCAGCCAGGATGCCTCGTCGTCGGCGTTGGTATCGCTAAAGAATTCGGCCGGGGTCTGGCCCTCCAGCGCGCAGTCGTTGTCGCCGTGGCTGCACTCTCGGGGGCCGCCGGTGACATGGAAGACGACGAATCCGTCTTCCGGCTCTCGGTAATACGAGCTTCCATCGCCGCTGCCGGACTCGGGGTTGAAGACGGTCTCGCGGTCGAGGTTCATCCCCAGTGCCGCCGCGTTTTCACCCGGAGCGTCGACGCGGTCGCCCAGGTGGGCCTTGCCGTCGTCCGAAAAGTAGTACAGCAGCGTATCTTCCAGGCCTGGGCGCAGGTTGTTTTCGTCGCCTCGACCGTACAACAGCGGCGGGCGATGGTTTTGTTGTCGGTACATCGGAACCACGGCCAGGTCGCGGACGAAGACGCCCTGGGCGACCAGCGCCGCTTCGACCTGGGCGATATAGCTGTAGTAGCCGTTCATGATCCCCGTCGAGCCCCGCGAGAGGTCGACGACGACCATGGCGTCGACGATGTCGGCTTCGATGGGAATGTCGTTGAAATGCACCTCGCCACTGTAATTGGTATTGGAGTTGGCATTGTCGCCGTTATCGCCGTTGCCGCCATTGTTTTCGACTTCCCGTACGATGGTGCAGCCGGCGAACACGATGCACAGGCCGACGATGAGGTTCATCCAGAGAGTTCTATTGGTCAGTATCTTCATTGGACCATCTCCGAGTGTTGGGAGTGGTGATTGTCGCCCTGGAGGGCGGTCGAATTAAAGTCCGCCACGTCATAGCCGTTGCGTCGAAGTGTGGCGATGATGGCATCCGAAAATTCCGATCGGGCATTCAGAAAGTCAGCGCGACTGGACGGAATGTCCAGTGACAACTCGGTGCTGATGGCCTGACGCTTGGACGCCGGGGCCGCATCGAGGATGCGCTGGGTGATATCGTCGCGGGTTCCCTGCAAAAATGTGGTCAATGTCTCGACGCCCAGTCGGTGGACCGTATCGGCCAGCATATCATCGGGCACTTCCAGGACCGCCGACTCCAGACACATTCTCGACAAGACGGCGTGGGCCACATCGGGGCGATTGTGGCTCATGTCGACGAGCACATCTTGTTGTTCGCCCAGCGTCATGGCGTCGAGCATCTCGGTGATCATCGCCGCCTGGCCGTCGGCCTGGCGGGCGGCATCGGTGAACTCGTCGGCGACCTCTCGAAGCCTGGCGGCCAGTTTTCGGGACTCCGACTTCGACAGACTCTCCGAGGAACTGGTCTCGAGCAGAAGTTCCCGGCGGTCGTCGCCGTCGAGGTTTTCGAGATAGCGCGATCGAATCACCGGTGACAGTCGTGTCAGCACAAAGCCCCGTTCGCGCCGCGAGGTATTGTCCAACAGCTTGGCAATCTGGCCCAGCGTAAGACCCTCGAGGAAATCCCAGTCGGCGTCGGTGGCCCCGTCGTCGACGACCATCCTGGCTTCGTAGCGAGATCGGGCTTTGCGCGCCACGGACTGCGCCTGCTCGGCATCGATACGGTCATCGAGTTCGGCGACGTGTTGACTGACGGTCTCGAGTTGGGGGCGCATCTCGGGGTCCCGGCGCAGATCGGAGAGGATCTTAGAGCCCACCAGGCGGACCAGTACGGCGACCTGCTTTGGGTCGTCGTCGATCCAGTCGCGGAGCATCTGGTTGAGGGCCGTGCGCGACTGGCTGATATCGTCGCGCAGCGCCTCGGCGTCGGGCATGACCGCCGATGTCTGCTCGTCGTCGCGGTCGTCGCGGGCCGGCTGTCGGTCGTCGTCGGCCGATGCCAGCGCCTCCAGACGTCGCAGTATCAGGATGATGAGACCGCCGAGGATAAGCAGTGTCATCAGCAGCGCGATCCAGGGCAGCGCCTGCTGCCAGAACGGCTGGTCGGCCTCCGCCTGTTCGTCGGGCTCGTCGGCCGCCTCCTCTTCCGGTTCATCATCGGGCGGTTCCTCGATGGGTTCGGGCTCTGGCTGTTGTTCCGGCGGCTCCGG
>CAYUPT010000753.1:0-2165 GCA_964446725.1 uncultured Bradymonadales bacterium
GGATCGGAGGACTCCATGCGATAGATGAAGATCGACTCATCCGGTTTTCCGGGCACGATGTCGTGAGAGCGGTTGCCGGCGGCACTTCCGGCGGCTACCGGGGTTTTGCAGACGCCGAGTTTGCGCTCGCTGTCCTCGTCGTAGTTGAGGTGGAGATTCGACGAGCCGGCGCGGCCCTCGGCGCCGTGACAGTGAGCGCAATTGGCGTCGAGGTAGGCGCGAGCGCGATCTTCGGTATCGGCGTCCTCGTCGTGAGGATCGGTCATCGAGGGCAATTCGTCGAGCGGTGGGATCGATTCGTCAAACATGTCGCGGTCGGCGAAGTCGACGAGCTGGGCCGGCCGGGAATCATCGCGCTGATAGGGTTCGGTCAACTGACGGGTGCGGGGTCCCAGCGGCACCATATCGCCGTCTTGGTTGTGGCAGGTTGTGCACTGGTTTTTATTTGGAATCCGGTAGTCGATCTCGACATGGTCGCCGTCTTCGTCGATGAATTCGACGTCGACTCGTTGGCCCAGGTTGTCGTGGCGTGCATCGCTCTGGTCGTCGTTCCAGATATAGCTTTCGGCCTCCCACTGACCGTCGCGCTTGATCAACAGACGGGTCTCGAGGATCTGGCGGCCGGCCTCCAAGTCGCGCTCGTCGTGCGGGTAGTAGAAGGTCTTGACGATGATCGTGTCGTCCGGCCACTCCCAGCGCTCTTCGGCGTCAAAGCCAATCGATTCGCCGTCGGGAAGTACGATGAATCGCTGTTTTCGGCTCTGGTCGGAGTACAATTCGGCGGTGATATCATAGGCGACGACGCCGTCGTTGGGTTGGTGTGAGGCCGGGTCCCCGTCGAAAAAGCAGTAGTCGCTCAAGTTTTCGAAGGCATCTCCCGTATCCGGCCTCTCGAGCTCACAGGACGAATCCTGATCGGCCTCGCCGCCACAACCGACGGGACCGACCACAGCGAGTGCACATACCAGTGAGACGGAGCAGATGCGTTTCATGGGATCACTCGTCAAGAATCAGCGTCCAATAGCGTCAATACGCGAATTGCCGTCACCGATCAGAAGTCCACCGGGTCGAGCGGATCGCGCTCGCAGCTTTCGTCAAATTCGGGGCCCGAGTCTTGCTCTTCTTCGTCATCGATAGCGAAATTGGCGTAGGTTGCCGGGTCGCCGTCGCCATCTTCATTGCCCACAAAGCAATTGTAGCGCTCGTCGTAGTCGACGCTATCGTTGTACGATCCGTCCCAGACAATGTCTGCGACCGGTGCCTCGCTGATGAGACCTTGGACGAGGACGTCGGGGTCATTGCCGCTGTCGATGATGACATTGGAGTGGACGTCGATGCGCTCGGTGTAGGTGTAGAAATCTTCGTCCTCATAGTCGTCAACCATCGGTCGCAGGCTGTCATAACTGACGACGGCGACGCCCAGTGAATCGTGGTTTTCGATGGTGTTGTCGAAGATCTCGACATCCTGAACGGAGAGCACCAGGACTCCGGTTCCGTAGGGGACGTTGGAGACGATGGCGCTGGAATCGGCGAAGTTTTCGCGGTTGTTGTTGTAGACTTCGTTGTCGAAGACCCGGGTCAACTGACCTTCTTTGCGCTGTAATTCCGGCAGATTGAACACCAGGATTCCGCCGGTGTTGTCGTGGGCCTCGTTGTCGTGGACGTCGATATGTGTGGAGTTTTCGACCTCGATGCCGGCCACATTTTCGTAGACTTCGTTGTTGCGAATGATGCCGTATTCGGACTGGCCGAGGTAGATCCCGGCGTCGGAGGCCCCGGAGACGACGGAGTTTTCGATGATGATCTCTTCTGATTGAACCGGATAGAGTCCGTAGGCGCCGTTGTCGACGCCCGGCGTGCCCTCCCAGTCGACGGCGACATCGTCGAAGGTCACGCCCGACGAGCCGCGAACCTCAATGCCATTTCCGGGCGTGTTGAGCACCGTCAACGAGCGGATCTGGAAGTTTTCAACGTCCTGGACGTCGATGGCGTTGCCGCCTCCGTCCTGGGCGTCAAAGTCGAGTCGTACACCGGCCCGGCTTTCACCGCGGATTTCGACGTCGTCGACGGTCAGCGACAGCTGGCTGTCGAATTCGTAGTCGCCGTCATTAAAGCAGATGACGTCGCCTTCATCGGCGTTGATCAGAGCATCGAGGGCGTTGTCG